>DATBIR010000267.1:0-5777 GCA_036556825.1 Beijerinckiaceae bacterium | reverse complement strand
GTCGCCGGAATTGTCTTCGGAAGCACCGGCGCGCGCGCGCATTGCGACTCGGTGGACGGCCCCGTGGCCAAGGTCGCGCTGGCGGCCCTCGAGGATGGCAATGTCTATCCGGTGCTGGCGTATGCGCCGGCCGCAGCGGCGGACGAGATCCGGGCCGCGTTCGAGCGGTCCCGGAAAGTGCGAAGCCTCGCCGGTGACGCGCGCGAGCTCGCCGACCGGGCATTCCTGGAAATCGTCATCCGGCTCCACCGCGCCGGAGAAGGTGCAGCCTATACCGGCCTGAAGCCCGCAGGCATCGATTACGGGCCGGTGATCCCCGCGGCCGAGCAGGCCGTGCGGACAGGCGACGTCGCGGCACTGAAGGCCGTTCTTGTAGAGGAGATCGAGCACGCCCTGACGGAGCGTCTGGCTCATGTGCGCGAGCTCAAGGGTGTGTCCCTCGATGCAAAGACGGCCGCCGAGGTCCCGCACGCACGCGAGCGGGTGAGCGCCGAACTCGGCTTCATCACGTTCGCGGAAACGGTGCGGCAGGCGGCTCTCGGTCGCGGCGCCGAGCACCACGTGGACTGAGCGCATCCTGGACTGCCATCCCGGCGTCCCGCGAATGTCGGGGTGGTCGTCAAGGCCGCGACGGCAAGATCCCGCCAGACTGGCACTGCGCCGCCCATCATTCGCGCAATGGCGACTTCCACGCCGCCGGGGTGGCGCATTTGCGGGTTGCGAGCCCCGTCGTGAAACTTCACCGACCAGCAACTCACACGAGGAGGCTCCGTGACGCCATGCAGGTCTGAAGCGTCAACTGTCTGTCATGCCTGGGCTGCCTCAACCCTTCTTCGCATGCGGTGCGAGCGGAACCACGTAGATTTCGAGGCGGTGGTCGACGATCCGACAGCCGTGGGCGGCGGCGATCTCGGCTTGCAGCCGCTCGATCTCCGGCGACTGGAACTCGATCACGCGGCCGGAACGGATATCGATGAGATGGTCGTGGTGCTGCGCGGGAACGGCCTCGTACCGGGTCGGCCCCTTCAGGAAGCGGTGGCTTTCCAGAATGCCCAGTTCCTGGAATAGCCGCACGCTGCGGTAGATCGTGGCGAGCGAAATGCGGGGCTCGATTCTTGCCGCACGTCTGTGCAATTCCTCGATATCGGGATGATCGTGAGCTTCGGCGATCACGCGCATGACCACCCGCCGCTGCTCCGTGACCCTGAGGCCCTGCCGGGCGCAGAGTCGCTCGAGCGCGGCGGGATCGGGCGCGGCCCGCCTGTCTGCCGACAGAGCCCGCCTGGCCTTGGGCGGGCGATCGCTGAGCATGATTGACCTCCTTCGGCGGTTACCCTATGCTAGTTGCAACTCGTTTGCAAAAGCATTTGCAGACGGGGCGCCCGGGAGGAATCCATGCTTGGCTGGTTCCGCCACCACGTCAGCCGACGGGGAATGCTGTCAGCGGGGCTCGCCGCGGGAGGCGCCTCCGTCGTCGCGGCGCTGAGTTCGGGCCGCCACGCGACGGCGCAGGGCGTTCACGGCGACCATGGCCGTGAGGCCGTGCGCGTCGACGCCCATCCGGCACATGGAAAAATGGTCACGGTCGGCGAGGTCGACAGCGCCCGCAACGGCTTCGATCCGATGGCGATGCTGACGGATTGGGACAGCGGCGCCGTATCGCAGCTGGCCGACGGGCGCACGCTCCGCACCTACGAGATCGTCGGCCAGGACAAGGAGATCGAGATCGCGCCCGGCCTGTTCTTCCCGGCCTGGACCTACAACGGCCGCGTGCCGGGCCCGACCATCCGCGCCACCGAAGGCGACCGCCTGCGCATCGTGTTCCGCAACCAGGGCTCGCACCCGCACAGCATGCACTTCCACGGCATCCACGCGGCGCGGATGGACGGGGTGCCGGGCGCCGGGCTGGTCGAGCCCGGCGGCGAGTTCGTCTACGAGTTCGACGCGCGGCCGTTCGGCTGCCACCTCTATCACTGCCACGCGCTGCCGCTGAAGCGGCACATCCACAAGGGCATGTACGGCGTCTTCATCGTCGATCCCGATCCGGCCCGCCATCCCGACCATGCGGTCGTCGCCCGCTCGCGCCTCCTCGGCACCCCCGAGAACAAGGAGTGGCAGGAATTCGTCATGGTGATGAACGGCTTCGACACGGACTTCGACGGCGAGAACGAGGTCTATGCCGTCAACACCGTCGGCCATCACTTCGCGAAGCATCCGATCCGCGTCGACCATAACCGCCCCGTGCGCATCTATCTCGTCAACGTCGTCGAGTTCGACCCTCTCAACTCGTTCCACCTGCACGGCAACTTCTTCGACTATTACGACCACGGCACGACGCTGACGCCGACCCTGAAAACTGTCGACACGATCATGCAGTGCCAGGGGCAGCGCGGCATCCTGGAGTTCTCGTACGGAGAGCACGAGGTTGGCCACTACATGTTTCACGCCCACCAGTCAGAGTTCGCCGAGCTCGGCTGGATGGGCATGTTCGATATCGTGGAGGCGGCATCATGAACGAGATCGCTCGCCCGCATATCGAAGCGGCACGGCCCGTCGCAGCCGCGGGTGGCCTTTCGTCGCGCAACCTCATGTGGTTCGCGCTTCCGCTCACAGCCTTCCTGCTCGCGACCGCATGGCTGTTCTCCAGCGACTGGCTGCAAGCGTTCAACACCGGCGCGCCGCCGGTCGAGAAGCTCACCTTCGAGCGCACCGTCCTCGATTCGGACGGCATCCACGTGAGCGTGCGTGCGGGCGGTTCCGAGCCGATGATGATCGCGCAGGTGCAGGTGGACGAGGCGTTCTGGACGTTCCGCCAGGACCCGCCGGGCGAGCTCGCCCGCATGGCGACCGCGTGGCTGCATATCCCTTATCCCTGGGTGGTCGGCGAGAAGCACGAGATCAAGGTGCTGTCGAAGACCGGCGCCGCCTTCGACAAGGAGATCGAGGTGGCCGTGCCGACGCCGCAGCCGCATGCGGGCCACCTCGTGCCGCAGGCGCTCCTCGGCGCCTTCGTCGGAATCGTGCCGGTGGTGATCGGGCTGCTCTTCTATCCGGTGCTGCGCGGCATCGGGCGAAGGGGCCTCGACTTCGTGCTCGCGCTGACGGTCGGGCTTCTCGCGTTTCTGTTCGTCGACACCCTGGACGAGGCATTCGAGGCGGCGGGCAAGGCGGCCCCGGCCTTCCAGGGGCATGCCATGGTGCTGCTCGGCGCTGCGGCGGCCTTTCTCGTCCTGTTCGCCATCGGCCGCCGGCATGGCACGCCCACCGGTCTTGCGCTCGCGACCTACATGGCCCTGGGAATCGGGCTGCATAACCTCGGCGAGGGACTCGCGATCGGCGCCGCCTTCGCGGCGGGCGCCGCCGGCCTCGGCACCTTCCTGGTGCTCGGGTTCACGCTGCACAACGTCACCGAGGGCATCGGCATCGCCGCCCCTCTCGTCGGCTCGCGCCCTTCCCTGCCGACCTTTGCCGGACTGGCGCTGCTCGCCGGCGCCCCGGCGATCGCCGGCATCTGGCTGGGGAGCCTCAGCTACGCGCCTCACTGGTCCGCACTCGCGCTGGCGGTCGGGGCGGGTGCCATCCTTCAAGTCGTCATCGAGGTCGGCGGATACCTGATGCGCAGCTCCGGCCGCGACGGAGCCGCGTTGCTCAACCCGAGCATGGTCGGCGGGCTCGTGGCCGGTGTCGGCCTCATGTACGCCACGGCGATGCTGGTCAAGGTGTAACGCCAGCTCGCCGCTTCTGCCGGGACTGGTGGTGATCTCAGTATGGGCCTTTCCACCAAGGAGGTACGCGATGACCAAGCGGCCTGCGACGCTCTGCACTGCATGCCTGATCGCAAGCGGGCTATTCTCCAGCGCTGCGTCGGAGGCGCAGGAGAAGCGGTTTTTCACCATCGCCGCAGTCGAGCCGCGAGGTGGAGTGAATGTGGGCCAGGAGCTTTTTCCGTCTGAGCCGCTGCCTTTGGGCGGGGGCTATCTGATCAAACAGCCGGATCAGACCGGCCGGTGGGAGGTCTCGGCTTATGTGTGGTCGCCAAGCCAGGTGATCGTACACGCAGGAGACGATGTCACCCTCGAGTTCGTCGGCATCAATGGCGCCCATCACCCCACCGAGATCAAGGGTATCGACAGGACGTTCACTCTGAAGCGCGGGCACGTGACGCGGATCGAGTTCAAGGCTGAGAAGGCCGGCATCTTCCCGATCGTCTGCAGCACGCACCAGCCGTCCATGAGAGGCGAGATCGTGGTGCTCCCGCGGCCGTGACATGAGCCGCCGCCCTAGGCGATTGACGATGGTTCGGCTCACCCTTGCTGCATGAGCAGTCATGCTTATCGTGTGCTGCAGCGAAGCAGACGACCTCGACTCCGCTCAGCATCTGAGCGGGGCCTTTTCCGCGCCACAGCCAAAAGGCGGCAACTCGCCCCAAGGGCGGCGTCAGTGCGTCGCGGCGGCCTGGACGACCAGGACTCCCGCGTGGTCGAGCGCTCGCCGACCACCTCCAGGAACGGCCGGTTCGATGAGGTGGGCGATGAGGTGGGGGATGAGGCTCCGGCAACTCTGGCTGCGGACATAAGCTGGGCACTGCACCGCGTGAGCCGTTGCCTTTGCGGCTGTTGCGCGTTTTGTGGCGGGACCGGCCGTCCGGAAATTCTCGCGGGCAGGCAGATCACACGAGGAGAAGACACCGTGAAAGAATGGATCGCCGTCCTGAAGGCGGCCGATGCGGCGGCGCGCTGGCATGTGCATGACCGCCGCAAGGGCGCGGCCGAAGAGCCCTATATCAACCACCTGCTCGAGGTCGCCTCGCTCGTGGCCGAGGCGACCGACGGCAAGGACCCGAACCTCGTCATCGCGGCGCTGCTGCACGATGCGATCGAGGACCAGGAGGTGCCGCGCGAGATCATCGCCAAGACCTTCGGCGAGGACGTGGCCGGCCTGGTCGAGGAGCTGACGGACGACAAGAACCTCGACCAGCCGACGCGGAAGCGCAGGCAGGTCGAGCATGCGCCGCACAAGTCGCAGCGCGCCAAGATCATCAAGCTGGCCGACAAGACCAGCAACGTGCGCGGCATCACGGCGAGCCCGCCGCCCGACTGGTCGGTCAAGCGCCGGCTCGACTACGTGCAATGGGGCCGCGACGTGGTCGCGGGGCTGCGCGGCGCCAATGCATGGCTCGAGCAGGAATTCGACAAGGCCGCCGCGGCCGCCGAGGAGTCGCTGCGGCCATAGAGTGGCGCGGGCGTCTCCGGAGTTGGCGCAAACGACCTTCTCCCAAGGCCTGGCGCGACCGGGTGCCGAGCGTCGCGCCGCCGCCGCCGGCGCATGGCAGGATTGACGGTGCGAGCGGTCATGCGATGCTGCCCGAAAAGGGAGGAAGCCTCACATGGGCCTGAAGACCTGGCCTGCACTGGCGGTGGCTCTGGCCATCGCACCACACGCCGCTATCGCGCAGTCGATGCCGAGCACGGAGCGTGCGGGGATTTATTATCCGGGAGCCACCTGGGAGTCGAAGTCGCCATCGGCGGCGGCCTAGCATGCGCCAAAAATGTGCTAGCAACGCACATCCGCTCGTGCCGGCTAATCGGGGGTACAGAGGGCCGCAGGAAGAAAGAACTCGGTTCCTGCCTTCGCGGGAACGAGCGGAGAATGTTGAGGTCCCAGATGCCCGTTGCCGCCGGCCGTGAATTCCTCGCCATCCCGGGCCCGACCGTCATCCCGGATGCCGTGCTCGCCGCCATGCAGAAGCCGGCGGTCGACATCTATGCGGGGCCGCT
>DATBIR010000266.1:0-40402 GCA_036556825.1 Beijerinckiaceae bacterium | reverse complement strand
GGTCGTGCTGCTTGGCCTTGATCAGTTCAAGCAGCGCGTCCTGATAGCGGTCCTCGAACCGCTTCGGATCGAAATGCGAACGCTTGCGCTGGATGATGTGCGTGGCGAGGTCGAGCATTTCTTCGGGCACGTCGACATCTTCGATGTCGTCGAAGAAGTCGGTATCTTCGCGCACTTCGTAGGCGTAATGCAGCGTCGTGGCGAGAAGTCCCTTGCCGCGCGCCTGCAGCATGACCGGGCGCTCGCGGCGATAGAGGACGACGCGGCCGATGCCCACCACCTTCTTCTCGCGCATCGCCTCGCGGATGACGGCGAAGGCTTCCTCGCCCATCTTGCCGTCTGGCGCGAGAAAATAAGGCGTGTCGAAATAGGTCGGGTCGATCTCCTCGCGCGGCACGAAGCTCTCGATGTCGATCGTGTGCGTGCTCTCGATGGCGACGGCGTCGATCTCCTCGTCCTCGACGAGGACATATTGGTTCTTGGCGACCTGGTAGCCCTTCACCTGATCGGCGGCATCGACCTCCTCGTCCGTGTCGGGATCGACAAGGCGGCGGCGCAGCCGGTTGCCGGTCTCGCGGTTCAACAGGTTGAACGTGACCCGCTCCTTGCTCGTGGTGGCCGGGTAGAGCTGGACGGGACAGGAGACCAGCGAGAGCTTGAGGAATCCCTTCCAGTTCGATCGTGGCGCCATCAGAAAAACTCCGAACGTAAAACCACCAGACGCTCGCCGCCAGGAGAGTCATGGCCTGATTCAAACGACAGGCCGGGCGAGTCGTTCCACGCCTTACCGGAAGAATCCGAATCTATAGATGGCGGCAGACGCATGAAATATACTTAAGCATTTAAGAGGATGGCCGGCATCATGACGAATAAATTGAAAGTCGATTCAGGCCGTCGCTGATCTGCACTGCGGTGAATCTGGTTAATCCGGAGATTATGCGCGAGCGCCAGGCGGTTTGCCCGCGGGAGGAGACGCCAGGCTGCCATTGCGGTATTTGCGGCCGCTCGCGGCCCCGATTCTATTCGACTGACCGCTTGGAAGGCGGTGACGCGTCGGGTCCCCCATGCGATCAAACCTTGCCCTCGCCTTGCAACCCCCAGCTCCGCCGACCACCTTTGCCGTCGATGGCCGCAATGATCACACCCGCCGCCGACGCCGGGCTTACGCCGGGCGCCACCTCGCCCGACAGCGCAGCGTCGACCCGGCAGCGGGACATCCCCGATGTGGCGGCGCTCGAGGCGTGGCTCCTCGAGGAGGCGCCGCGCCTCGATGACCCCGGCGATGTGCTGTCCGGCCTCGCCATCCGGCTCGACGGCCTCGGCATTCCCGTCGACCGCATCACGACGGCGATCGAGGCGCTGCATTCCGAATACTCCGGCGTCGGGCGCTTCTGGACCAGGGAGGAGGGCTCCACGGTACGCCTGTTCCCGCATCGGGCACAGGAAAGCGAAATCTATCTGCGCAGCCCCTTCGCCTATGTGCATCGCACGCGGCAATGGCTGCTGCTCGACCTGGCTGACACGCCGGACGATCTCTTCAACATCATCCCAGATCTCAAGGCCGGCGGTTACCGCCATTACATGTGCGCGCCTATCATCTTCACCAACGGCAACGAGAACGGGATCACTTTCGCGACGCGCGCTCTGCAGGGTTTCGGCGAGGACGGGATCGCCGTGCTGCGCCGGATCATGCCGGCACTGGCCGGGGCCATGGAGATCCGTGCGGCGAACAAGCGTCTGCGCGACGTGCTGCGCATCTATGTCGGCGACGAGCCGCACCGCGCCATCCTGTCCGGTACCATCAGGCGCGGCCAGGTCACCCGCATCCGCTCAGCGATTCTGTTCGCCGACATGCGCAACTTCGCCGGCATCTCGGCGTCGCTCACCCCGGAACAGGCGGTGGAACTTCTCAATCGATATTTCGACTGCGTGGTGCCGGCCATCGAGGCCGAAGGCGGCGAGATCCTGAAATTTATCGGCGACGGCGTGCTGGCGATCTTCCGCGACGCCGACGACAAGCCGGACGGCGCCGCCGACGCCGCGTTCCGGGCGGCGCGGCAGGCGATCGCCCGCGCCGAGACGGCCAACCGGCAGGGCCGATTCGCGAGCCCGGTCACGCTCGGCATCGCCCTGCACCACGGCGAGGCCGCCTACGGCAATGTCGGCTCGGGCGGGCGCCTCGACTTCACGGTGATCGGCCGCGACGTCAACCTCGCCAGCCGCATCGCCCAACTCAACAAGATCCTCGGCGAGCCCGTGCTGATGTCGCAAGCTTTCGCCGAGCGCCTGAGCCGCGAGCCGGAGCTGCTCGGCGAGCAGATGTTCGAAGGCTTCGACGAGGTCGTGCCGGTGTTCCGGCCGGCTGGCTGACGGCGCAACGCCGCGCGCCTGCAAGAGGCTTGATGCTCGCCGGCGCGCTGGGCTTGCCGTGTGGCGACCCATGTGGCGACAAAGCGATTGCCGCGCCACGGCATCCTCCGCTAGATCAGGATCGATTCAGATTGAATCGATCCTGATCTGTTCCACTTTAGGCCGCATGATTTTTCCGGCAAAGCGGTTCCCACTTTGCCGGCTCATGCTCTAAGCATCGCCTGCCGGCCGACGGCGCCGGGCCCGTAGCTCAATGGTTAGAGCCGGCCGCTCATAACGGTCTGGTTGCAGGTTCGAGTCCTGCCGGGCCCACCAATTTGTCCGAACATTTGGCGAGGGTTCTTCCAGTCAGCCTTGGCCCGGGGATTGGCAGGACGTCGAAATGGGTTGGGGCGCCCAGCTTCACTTCGATTTCATCCGCCTGTGGCTTAAGGGACGCTCTGTCCAGCCGGGTGGGGGCAGGCTTGGGTTACGAAGGTGCGAAACAGGTCCGATCACCGGCTGCGACGCGCGGGCTCAAAGCTGACCACCGTCGCCCCATCTCTCAAGCAAGGCGCTATATGCGGCGTCTTGATAGCGGGACAGCAGAAAGGCCGGAGCATAGTCGGGTAACGCAGCGTCTGTGATGTGGCGGGCGATGAGTTCTCCGCCCGCGCACGACGCCATCACACCAAACCCCGAGAACGCGCACGAGATGTATGCGCCTTCGACTGGAACGGGCCCAATCAGCGGCCGGTTTTCTCGCGTCCTCATGTAGTAGCCGCCGTCGATGTAAGGCCGAGGTGTCGTCCCGTTGTAGGCCTTAAGCGCCGGTACCATCGTCGACATGCCGCGAAGCGCGATCTCGGCGTAATGCGGCGGCTCGGGAAGCGGGAAGATCGGATCGACGGCATCGCCATGGTGATTGAAGAGAATGATCGTTGCCGATGCTCCATCGGGGCGTCCATGCACGCCCGCCGGAAATGTCCCAAGAAGCCATCGGGCCTCCTCATCGGCAGCGAGCGCGGCCTGTTCCTCATCACTCCAGGGCAGATGCTGCTCGTCGAGCCAGATCAGCATCGGCGCGTTGCGCGGCAAGCCGCCAAGCGCATCGGGGAAACTGACCTTGTAGTGGCGCTCCGCCCTGATCGGGAGATCGAGTTCGATCATGTGCGCCATATCGGCTTGCATTGGCCCGGCGGCGAGCACGACATGCGTCGTCGCCAGCGTCCGACGCTGGTCCTGACATTCCACGTGAACCGCGCGAACCCGACCGCCACCCGTGTCGATGCCGACGATCCGGCCTTTCACAATCTGCACGTCGCGCGCGCGGGCCGCTTCCAGCATCACCATTCCGAGTTGTTGGGCGCTGAGCCAGCCGGCGCGCCGTGCGTGCACCACAGCAACCGTCTCGGGCGCGAGATAGGGAAAATGCCGGTGGATCAAGCCCGCATCTGTGATGACGTCCGCGCCAGCCAACGCAACATCGAAGCCGCGCTCTGGCGAGGGCGCATAAGCGCTCTGCGCCGTATCGTGAAACCGTGCAGCGCCCCCGCCATTCGCCTCGGCCGTCTTCGCCATCGTCTCGAGAAACGGGATCTTGGTTGCATCGGCGGTCGCAAAGACATAACCGCGGCGGTTGAGATTGATGCGATTGCCCGTGGCACGGGCAACCCCTTCGATGAGATCGATGCTGCGGTTCATGAAGGCGGTCATGGCCCAATCAGGACCGGGCCACCAATTGCGGTAGGCTTCAGTCGATTTATCCGACGTCAGCGAGAGGGGATTTCCCTCGTCGACCAGTACCACGTCTGCGAAACCATGTTCGACGGCGAGATAATAGGCCGCGGCAACGCCGGCGATCCCGGCGCCGCCGATGACAACTTTCGATGACGAATGAGACATCGCGGCCTCGTCGCACGCCGCCCAGCGCGGCGCGGAGTCGTGCCCTCATGATATCAGACTTCCTCGCAGCAATTTTCGAGTGGGCTGGACTGCGAGCGCTCACGCTCGCGGCTGCGGCGTGGTCGGCGTCACAGGAATCTCTGGTGGGCTGGTCGGCGGCACGCCCGTCGGCTCGTTCGGCGGCGGCACACCTTCCGGTGGATTGGCAGGAACGCCGGGCGGTTCAGACGGCGGCGTCTCGGGCGGCGCGGGCGGCCGCGCCGGTGCCGGGTTGGGGTCGGCCGGGGTCGGCTCCGGACGTGGTGGGTTAGGCGTCTGCAACATCGGCATGTGCTGCTTTCCGGCTTTGTCGCACGACACAGGAAACGATCTTGCTGCCTCGATGCGCGTCCCTGGTGCGCTGTCCTGACCAGCCCCGGGGCAACGTCCTGCGCGTGTCAGTAGCGGGTATTCGGGTTGCCCGGTGCACCCGGAAGGTAATCCGGCTCGGAGCCGGGTCCGTTCGGATCTTGGATGGTTGGATCGTCGACCGGGTAGGGCGCGCGTGGTCCGCTGGGACCTTGATCCGGGGGGCCGTCGGGCTTGGGATTTGGCGCCCTCGGGGCCTCGCCGGGCAGGCGGCCGCCAGGCCTCGGCTGGTGGCCCGGACTGTTGGGACGCTGCTGGCCTGCGGCGGCGATCGTCTCGGAGATCATCGTTTGCGTCCTTGGTTCTCAGGTCTCGTTCGTCAACCGCTCCGCCCCATGCCGGTTCCGCGGACGGATTCGCGCACGCAGTCGCGCGAAGCTTCGCCAGGATCGGCGTCCGGCATGGGCCGCTCTCATCGAAGGGCGCAGAGAACAGGGGTGCTCATGACTGCGCTGAGAGCTGCCTGAGCTGGCAAAGGCGTCGTCCCGCGGGGCGGCACGCGGCCGAGCACTCCGGTGGGAGCCATCTCGCTCGCCAAGTCCGGCTGCGGGTATGTCCTGCCGGCGGCCAAGGCCGCGCGCACAACAACCTTTTCCTGCTCAAGAGGAGGAAGGGAAGAGAGGGCAGGCTTGATTGGCGTGCGACGCGGAACCTAAACTCCGGCCAAGGCAGAGGGAGGACGAAATGCTTACTGGCAGGACGACCGCTGGTGTCATGGCGGTATTGCTGGCGTTGTCGGCGGCTGCAGCGGAGGCGAAGGACAGGGTCAAGGTCGCCTTCATCGGCCCGCTGACAGGCGGCGTCGCGGCGAACGGGCTTGGCGGACGCAACTCGGCGGAGTTGGCGGTCAGGCTGAGAAACGCCGACGCCAAGGCGAAATACGAATACGAGCTCGTCGTGCTCGATGACGAATGCAAGCCGAACGTGGCCGTCCAGGTGGCGACCAAGGCCGGGGCCGACCGCGGCGTCATCGCGGCGGTCGCCCACTATTGTTCCGCGGCAGCGATCGCGACCATCGATGTGTATCATCGCTTCAGCCTCCCGATGGTCGTCTGGGGCGCCGTGCTGCCCGACATCACCTATCGCAAGAAGCTGCCCGAGCTGCATCGCGTCAACGGCACCATGATCAACCAGAACGAGGTCGCGGCAAAGCTCGTGGCCAGCCTCGGCTACAAGCGCTGGGTCTCCATCCACGACACCACCGATTACGGCAAGGCGCACAACGAGTATTTCACAAAATCGCTGAAGCCGCTGGGCGGTGAGATCCTGGGTGCCTTCGGAGTGACGGCCGATCAGCAGGATTTCACGGCGGAGCTCACGCAGGCGAAGGCCCTGAACCCGCAGGTGATCTATTTCGGCGGGCTCACGCCGATCGGCATCCGCATCCGGTCGCAGATGGACAGGCTCGGCATCAATGCGGTTTTCCAGGGCACTTCGGGCATCAAGTCGGACGCCTATATCCAGGGCCTCGGTCCGCTGGCCGAAGGCTCCCTCAGCTTCATCGAGGGCGCGCCCATCGAGAAGCTGCCCGGCGGCAAGTTCTTCCAGGAGCAATACGACAAGGCAGGCTACAAGGAGCCGCCGGAAGCTTACGGGGCCTTCGCCTACGCGGCCATGCAGCTGGTCCTGGACAAGATCGAGGCCGTCGGCCCGGACCGCGTCAAGGTGCGCGACGCGCTCGGCAAGGTGGAAAACCACGACTCCATCGTCGGTCCCGTCACATTCGACGATCATGGCCAGAATACGGTGCCCCTGATCTCGAAATACGTCGTCCAGGACGGCAAGTGGGTGATCTGGGAAGACAGCGAATACGCCGGCGGCAAGCGCAAGCTCCCGGGCCAATAAACGGGCGCCAGAGCCGATTCCACTTGCGTGAAATCGGCTCTGGCCTCTTCTCAGACGCATTTTCCTCGGCGAAGTGGGGGCACTTCGCCGAGGAAAATGCTCAAAGGGCATGGGCCGTGCGGCCCGCGTCCTCCAACTCAGAGCGGCAATCGGGGAACCGGCTTGGACATCGCCCTGTTCGGACAGTTCGTCGTCAACGGACTCATGCTCGGCCTGATGTACGGACTGGTGGCGGTCGGCTTCACGTTGTTCTTCGGCGTGCTCGACGTCATCAAGTTCTCGCACGGGGACGTGCTGACAGTGGGGGCCTTCACCGGCTTCGCCACGTATCTGGGCCTGAAGGCGCTCGCGATCTCATCGCCCTGGCTGCAACTGCTTATCGTGGCGCTTGTCGCCATGCTGCTGATGGCTGCGCTGGGCGCGGCCATCGCGCGCTGGATCGTATTGCCACTGCGCGGCGCGCCGGCGCTCAACACGCTGTTGATCACGCTCATGCTCGGCACCGTGCTGCGCGAGGCCGTCCGGCTGTTCTTCCCCGACGGGGCGAACCCGAAACCGTTCCCGGCGCTCCTGCCCACGACCGCCTACACGTGGGGGAGCTTCACGCTCAGGGTTGACAGCGCCATCCTGCTGGTAGCCGGCGTCGCCATGATTGCCGCCGTGCATGTCCTGATCAACAGGACCAAGCTCGGCCTGGCCATTCGCGCCGTCGCGCAGGACGCCGAGACGGCGCGCACCATGGGCATCAACTTCACCTTCGTCGTGCTCACGACCTTCGCGGTCGGGTCGGGCCTCGCTGCCTTTGCCGGCGTGATGAATGGGCTCTACTACAACGAGATCAATTTCGGCATGGGGCTGCTGCTCGGCGTGTTCGGGTTCAGCGCCGCCGTGGTCGGCGGGCTCGGCAACATCTACGGGGCGATCCTCGGCGGCTTCCTGTTCGCCGCCTTGCAGACCATCGGGGCTGTCGCGCTGCCCTTCGCCAGCGCCTACAAGGACGTGTTTGCGCTCGCGGTCGTCATCGCCATCATGACGTGGCGGCCGACGGGCCTGATCGCCGAAAAATCGAGCGAGCGGGTCTGACCGGCGTGAACCCCCCAAGCTTCATGCAGCCTTCGCCGGTGCTCGCGATCGTTCCCATTGCGCTCGCAGCCATCTACCTCGTCGTGTTCCTGCACGCGGAAAACCAGTGGGCGGTGTTCGCGCTGCTGCTGCTGGCGATCGTCGGCCTCGGCGCGGCTGCCCGCTTCGGCGTCACGCAGAAGGTCGGCGAGAGCGTCCGCTTCCATGCCAAAGTGTTCGACCGCACGGCGATCGTTGCCGTCCTGACCATCGCGGCCGTGCTGCACGCCGATCATTTTGCCTTGCTCATGCTTACGACGGCGCTCCTGCTGACATCGACTGCTCTCGGGCTGACCCTGCAGTTCGGTTACGCGGGCATCGCCAACTTCGCCGGGGCCGCTTTCCTCGGGATTGGCTGCTACACGGCGGCCGTGGTGACGCAATACACCCCGTTGCCGCCGGTCCTGAGCATCCCCCTCGGCGGACTGATGGCGGCGCTGATCGGCTCCGTCCTGATCCTCCCGGTGCTGCGGACCAGGGGCCATTACGCCGCCCTCATCACCATCGCGTTCGGCATTCTGTTCAAGACGTTCCTGGAGGTGAACGATACGCTCGGCGGGCCGCAGGGCATCACCGTCGCGCCGCTCACCTTGTTCGGCTTCGATCTGGGCGCCCCGATCAGGATCGGACATGTCGAGGCGTCCTTCTACGTGTCGTATTTCGCAATTGCCGTGCTGTTGCTCGTCTTCAGCTTCGGGCTCATCCGTCGCATCGAGCGCTCGTGGATCGGGCTCAGCCTCGATTCGATCCGCCTCGACGAGATCGCCTCCGCCTGCTTCGGGCTCGAGATCGCCCGCTGGAAGATTGTTGCCTTTACCCTCGGCAATGCCCTCGCCGGGGCCGCGGGCGCGATCTATGGCCACATGCTCGGCTTCATCGCTCCGAACAATTTCACCTTCGGCGACTCGCTTATCCTCGTGTCGATCGTGCTGCTGGGCGGCATCGGCAATCCGTGGGGCGCGGCAGTCGCCGCGGTGTTCGTGGTGCTGCTTCCCGAGAAGCTGCAGATCATCCAGGAATACCGCTTCCTGCTCTACGCGATGCTCGTGATCCTGATCCTGCTGTTCCGACCCGAAGGGCTGCTCCCGCGCCGCTTGCGGGACTATGCCTCCGGCCGGACGGGACGGACCGTCCCATGACGTCCGCAGAGCCGCTCCTCCGGTGTAGCGGCGTCACGCGCCGCTTCGGCGGCCTTGTTGCCCTCGATCGGCTCGACATCGACGTGCACGAGGGCGAGGTCGTGGGCCTCATCGGGCCGAACGGCTCAGGCAAGACGACGCTCTTCAATGTCGTCAGCGGCATCTACGGCGCCAACGGCGGTGCGATCCGCTTTGCCGGCGAGGACATCACGACCGCCCGACCCCAGGCCGTGTATCGCGCCGGGATCACGAGGACGTTCCAGCGTTCGCGCATGTGCCTGCCGCTGTCGGTGTTCGACAACATCATGATCGGCAACCACAAGCGCCTCACCCACGGGCTGGTGTTCAACGTGCTGCGCCGCGCCGCATTCGCGGCCGAGTTCGAGCGCAGCTGGACCGAGGCGCGAGCGCTCGTAGAGCTCTTCAATCCCACCCTGGCCGGTCGGCTGCAGAGCCCCGCGGCAGGGCTGCCGATGATCGACCGCCGCCGCATCGAGATCTGCCGCGCGCTGGTCAGCCGGCCGCGGCTGCTCCTCCTCGACGAGCCGTCGGCCGGCATGACCCGCGAGGAGACGCGCGCGCTGATGGACGACATCCTGTCGGCGCGCGAGCGCATTCCGGGGCTGACAATCGTCATCATCGAGCATGAGATGGGCGTCATCGAGCGGATCACCGGCCGCTGCGTCGTTCTGAACTACGGCCGCAAGATCGCCGAAGGGGCCTTCGAGAAGATCGCAAGCGACCGCCAGGTCCAGGAGGCTTATCTGGGAGTGCGTGAGCATGCCGGGTAGGCTGGAAATCGAGGGGGTCTGCACCGCCTATGACAGGGCCGACGTGCTCGAAGGCGTTTCGCTGGTGGTCGAGGCGGGCAGCATCACGTGCCTGCTTGGCTCGAACGGCTCTGGCAAGACCACGCTGATCCGCTCCATCCTTGGACTGACTCCTGCCCGCCGCGGCCGCATCCTGTTCGATGGCCAGGAGATCACGCGCTTTCCGACCCACAAGGTGGTCGCCGTCGGCATCGCCTGCATTCCCGAAGGGCGCGCCGTCTTTCCGAAGCTGACGGTCGAGGAGAATCTGCGCGTCGGCGCCTACCAGGAACGATCCGAAGCCGTCACCCGGCGCCGCATCGAAGACGTCTATGCAACGTTCCCGCGCCTCGCCGAGCGGCGGACGCAGCTGGCAGGGACGATGTCGGGCGGCGAGCAGGCGATGGTCTCGATCGGCCGCGGCCTGATGCGTGCGCCGACGCTTCTGCTCGTCGACGAGCCCTCACTCGGCCTGTCCCCGCTGCTCGTCACGGAGAACTTCAGGATCATCGAGGAGATCAAAAGGCGCGGCATCACCGTCTTCCTGGTCGAGCAGAACGTCCACCAGACGCTGGCCATCGCCGATTACGGCTACGTGCTCTCGAAAGGCCGGGTTGTCGCCGCGGGCCGTCCGGGCGATCTCGCCGCGCGCCAGGAGGTTCGCGAAGCCTATTTCGGGTGACCATGCTCTTCGGCGGGCTCGGCTTGGATCGAGCCTATCCCAGTCCAAATGTCTTTGAATGCGAATCTCCTCGGGGAACAGGCCGTTTTCCCGAGAGGCCATTCACTTCCGCGAACCGGACCTGCTTCGCCGGATCGTAATCTTTTCGGCGAAGCGGTATCGACTTCGCCGGATCTAGAAGCAAACCACGAAATAGAGGCATACGGTCGTCTTCGTCCTCCGCGGCGCGACTGCGGCAACGCGCTCGGCAGGGGCGCGCGCCACAACCGGTTGCGGCGCCGGCCGGCGCGGCCGGACGGGCGCGGAGGCCGGCAACGACATGTGCTCGATGGCCGGCAACGCGATGGTTTTGCGCGCGGCGCGCCGGATTTTCCGAGGCTCGGAAGGGGCGGCGTCGTATTGAATCGCGCGAGGCGCATGCGCATCGCGCAGCGCCCGCCGTTTGACGGTCGGTGTGCGTGCGGCGTCGTCGGATCTGCGCGGGCGCTCCGCAAGCGCGCCCGTGGTCGTCGGCTCGGGCGACCTGACGGCCTCGGCCAGCGCGGTCGTCGTCTTCGGCGTGAAGGCGTCAGGTCGGCTCGCTTGTTGCGGGGCGGCTTCGCTTTGCGTCGTCTTCGGGGCGCCTTCGGTGCGGGCCGCTCGGGCCGGGGAATGCTCCGTTGCGGCCGCCCGCGGCGATGCGGCATCGGTCGACCCCTGTGCCGCAGCAGCGGCCTTGTCCGGCTCCGCGGCGCTCTTGCGGGTGAAGCTTCGCTTCTTCACCAGTTCGGGATTGGCGAGTGCGAGCGTCTGGGAGGGCGTGATCGGGCCGGCATCGGGACCTCCTGTCGGCGCCGAGCCGGGATACTTGATGAAGGCGACCGCAGAGGTGATGCCGAGACACGACAGCAGAAGAAAACGCCTGAGGCGTCGCCGCGGCCGCGCAGGCATGGTGCCGGTGTCCAGCGCATACCGCATGCTTTCCTGCCATTGGTCCGTGGCGCGTGACATGGTCCGACTCCTTCAGCGATGCTGCAGGTTCGCGCGACCTGGCGATCCCCCACCGTCCCCGATATCGGTCCCTCCCGCCGTGCGGCAGCGCACCCAAGGCGAGATCGTTTTCAGCGAAGTGGCGGCCACTCCGGATCAAGTCCGGGCAGGCTGTCGCCGGACCACGCTCAAAGCGCCGCGGGCATGTCGTCCCACCGGGCATGCAGCACATGGGGTAGGACGCCGCGCATGCAATCTGCCGTGCGCTTCCGGCATTGGCCCGCGCAGGTCCCTTTGCTCCGTACCTGGCGCCTCTGCTATGGGAGGCAGACACCGGCAGCCTGATCGCGCCGGACGGAAACTGACCATGCGCCGGATGCGCAATTTCATGATGGCGCTTTCATGGGTCCTCGGGGCGTCGCCGGCCTTGAGCCAGGCGGGACCGCCGGCAACGACGGCTCGTCCGCCGGAACCAGGCGCGGCTTCGGCCGAGGTCTCCTGTGCAGGCACTCCCGTCTACTGGGCAGGGAGCGGGCCGGAGGTGCGGGTCCTGCGCCGCGGCACGATCGATCAGCGAAGCCCGCTGGCGCCGCAAGACGAGGCATTGCTGGCCACCGTTCTGGAGGTCTCGATCCGCGGCAAAGCGGCCGCCACTTACGGGCCGAGCTTTCACGAAATGCGGCGCGCGGGGCCGCCGTACGAAGTCGAACAGCAATTCGGCGCCGCGATCCAATGGGAGTCCGAACTTGCCGGCCTGCCGCATGAGATCCTGCTTGTCGGCGACGACGGAGCCGACGTCGTGGCGAGGCTCCGATTCGTCAAATGCGTTGCCCGTCCGAAACCCCGGCCGGCACGCGAGCGGGCGGCGCCGTCGCGGCCGACCGAAGCGCCGGCCGCAGCACAACAAAGGCCTCCGATCGCGGTTCCGCAAGGCGCCATCCAATAAGGCTGCTGCAACGCTCGCGGCTACAGGATGATGTCGCCGCGGACCAACGTGCCGATCACGCGGATTTCGATATCGGCGATCCGGTCGCCGTTGGTATCGCCCTGCAGGATGCCGCCGCCGAAGCGCAGCTGGCCATCGACACCGGAGAAGGCGGCGGCGCCGATGAACCGGAAGGCCTGGTTACCGGCCGTCCCGTCGGTGTCCGCGTCGATCGTGGCAAGGTCGATCTTGTCGCCCTGCGCGTGCACGAAGCTGACCCGATCGCGCGCGCTGCCGCGCGGCGATTCCGCGACTGTGTTGAAGTCGAACCGGTCGGCGCCGAGGCCTCCTGTCAGGGAATCGCGGCCGAGGCCGCCCGTGAGGAGGTCGTTGCCGGCGGCGCCGTTGAGGCTGTCGTTGCCGCTGAGGCCGGTCAGCCTGTTGGCGCCGCCATTGCCGGTGATCGTGTTGGCGAGGCCGTTGCCGGTGCCGCTGATTCCGCCGGCTCCGCTCAGCGTCAGGTTCTCGACATTGGCAGCGAGCGCGAAGGCCACCGAACTGACGACGCGGTCGGTGCCGCCATTGGCGCCTTCGATGGCGCGATCGCCGGCATTGTCGACCACGTAGGCGTCGTTGCCGATGCCGCCGGTCATGAGGTCGGC
The DNA here is from genome assembly GCA_036556825.1 of Beijerinckiaceae bacterium. Taxonomy (GTDB): domain Bacteria; phylum Pseudomonadota; class Alphaproteobacteria; order Rhizobiales; family Beijerinckiaceae; genus JAJKJG01. The sequence continues at coordinate 27,587 of DATBIR010000266.1, read as the reverse complement.
CCCGAGGCCGCCGTTGAGCGTGTCGTTGCCGGCAAAGCCGAACAGGCGGTCATTCGCGCCGAGCCCGAGAATCGTGTCGTTCAGGTTGCTCTGGCCGGTGTCGTGCCCGACGAGGATGTTGGCGTTGTTGTTGCCGATGATCGTCGCATCGCGGCCGTCGAGAATTTGCACGAAGGTCTGGCCATCAGGAGGGATCGTGAACGTGCGGATGTTGTCGCGCAGCCAGGCAACCGCATAGCGCCCGTCGGTCAAGGCGGTCACGATCGGGGTACCGTTCTGGAGAGTATCCACCGTGTTGACCTGGAGCGCGTCGCCGATCGCGAAGCCGCCATTCGTGAACAAAGCCGCTTTGACATCGATATCGAAGTCGAGAGTATCTCCCACCGGCTTGGTCCATTCCTCCCAGGTGACCAGGAATGTTCCATCGGGCCCGCCGGCGATGCTCGCGACCCTTTCGACCTTGTCAGGGTCGACGCCGAGAAAAATGGTGTTAACGAGCGCCCCCGCCGCGTCGTAGACACGCAGAAAGGCATTGTGGTCCATGCCGCTGACTTCGTCCGTGTAGGCAACGGCCCAACCGCCGTTCGACAAGCTCGTGATCGCGCCGTCGCGCTGCACGCCTGCCGGCTGTGTGCTGACCTGGGCGGATGACGTTTCGAAGAAAAAAAACGGCCCGCCGAAACTCGCCTGCACGAACTTGCGAAAGAAGACATCATCCTGGAGGCGATGCGTGATGACGATGCCGCCGTCCGGGGTCGCCGCCACATCGCTGTCCTTTATGACGCGGGACGGCACGGGAGGCACGTTGAAGGTCAGATTGGAGTTGGTCATGCCGAGAAGTGGCATTCCCGCAGCCGTGTAGGTGGTCCCATGAATATCCGTGCCTGCAGCCGAATCTTCGATCCAGGTCACGACGAAATCGCCGTTCGCAAGCGTGGCGATGTTGGGGTCCCACTCTCGGCCGGTATTGGCCCCAGCGGCGGCGTCCGCCCCGCCGACGACGTCCGTCTCGACCCCGAGCTTTGCGCCCGTGCTTGAAAAGCGCTGAAAGACGATGTCGCCAGCGTTGGCCTGTCGCGCCCAGGCCACGACGAAGCCGCCGCCGGGCTGTGCGGCGACGTCGAAGGTTTGGGCGGGCTCGTTGTTTTCCGGGTTATGACCGACGAGGGCCCTTGTATTGACGGCGATCTCGCCGCCAACGCGTGCGCCGAGCGCGTCATAGAGTTGCGCGCGGATGAAATTGGTGCCGAAGCGATCGAACTCATTCCAGGTGACGACGAAGCCGCCATTGGTCAGCGCCGTGACGTTGTTTGGGCCAAGCCGGAGGTCGAAGCTGGCAAAAATGACACCTTCGCCCTCGGTGCCGAGATTGGGGCGGAATTCGCCGTGCCAGGGTTGCGGTTGAATCGGCATGGCGCTTCCTCCCCGACGCGGCGGTCTGCTGCGGCCTCCTTCAAAGCACCAACGGTTCGGTCTGTACGTGATGCGCTTCACACATCAGGCCAAAGTTCTGCGTCCGGCTCGCTGCAAATCCTCTGGGCGGGGAAGGTGCGCAGGATCGGCCTCGTAAAGCACGCTCCACGCGCGGCACTGCGCTCCGTGCCTCGCCCCGCGGGCGGCAAAGCGGCGGCGGTGCGTGCCCGAGCGTCAGCCGCCGAGCCGGGCAATGCCCGGCCCTGCCAAGCTTCCCGCGAGGGAAACCACCGTCAGCCTTAGCCGTTGTTGTGACATGCGCCCATCCGGGCGCGCAGTAACGGAGGAGATTGACATGTTGAAAATGCATATCGGCGCCTGCCTCATCGGCACCGCGCTGGTCTCGGCACCGGTGCTTGCCCAGACCGCAACGAGCCCCGCCCAGCAGAGCCCGGCCGCGCAGCCCGCCCGCAGCGGCCAGTTCATGCAAACCCTGCAGACCGGCCAATGGCGCGCCTCGAAGCTGATCGGCGTCGACGTCTATGGCTATGACAAGGACAACCGCAACGACCGCGACAAGATCGGCGACGTCAACGAGGTGATCCTCGACCGCAACGGCAACGTCGAGGCCGTGGTGATCGGCGTCGGCGGCTTCCTCGGCGTCGGCGAGAAGGACGTGGCGATTCCGTTCAAGTCGGTCGAGTGGCGCTATGACGAGCGCGACACGCGCACCAGTGCGGCGGCGCCGGCGCGGACCGACAGAGCGGCTCCGGCTGCCCCGGAAGGCCCGGCTGTCACTGGCACGACGGCGCCGGCCCCTGCCGAGCGTCCGGCCGGCACGGCCGCGCGCAATGAGCGCAACGACCGCTTGGCGCAAGGCGCTCCGGACCGCGGCTACATCCGCTTCTCCAAGGCAGACCTCGAAAACGCTCCGACGTTCCGCTACGACCCGAGTGATGCCCGGCGGGACTCGGAACGCAGGACGGACCGGCCCGCGACGAACGCGCCGGCGACTGCGCCGCGGCAGTAGACCAATCGCGAGCGGGATCGTGCGAGCCGAGCCGGTCCCGCTCGCAGCTTGCCGCGCATAATCGTCAGGCTGATCGAGGACGGACAAGCGGTGCCGACCGTGTCTGGAGCGGGATCGCTTCAGATCGAAACGCTCCCGCTCTCGATATCATTGGGTCGCATGGTTCTTATTCGGCGAAGTGATGTCCACTTCGCCGGATCATGCGCGAGAGGCATCGTTCGGCAACTCGCCACGGCTCAGGCGCGTGCGTCCGAGACGTCCTCATGTCGCCCGAGGATGCAGCATGATCAGCGACCTCTGGTACAAGAACGCCGTCATCTACTGCCTGTCGGTCGGCACCTACATGGATGCGAATGCCGACGGCATCGGCGATTTCCAGGGCCTGTTGCGCCGGCTCGACTATCTGCACGGGCTCGGCGTCACCGCGGTCTGGCTCATGCCGTTCCAGAAATCGCCGCACCGCGACGACGGCTACGACGTCGCCGACTATTACACGGTCGATCCGCGTTACGGCACGCTCGGCGATTTCGTCGAGTTCGCGCACGGCGCGAAGCAGCGCGGCATCCGCGTGCTGATCGACCTCGTGGTCAACCACACTTCCAACGAGCATCCGTGGTTCCAGGCGGCGCGCAAGGACGCCGCCTCGCCCTATCGGGACTGGTACATATGGTCGAAGAAAAAGCCGCCGCACGCCAACAAGGGCATGGTGTTCCCGGGCGTGCAGAAGACGACCTGGACCTACGACGAGGTCGCCAGGGCCTATTACTTCCACCGCTTCTACGAGTTTCAGCCCGACCTCAACACCGCCAATCCGGCCGTGCAGGCCGAGATACTCAAGATCATGGGATTCTGGATCCAACTCGGCGTGTCCGGATTTCGCATGGATGCGGTGCCCTTCATCATCGGCACCAAGGGCGCCGGGGTGACCGAACCGGAAGAGCAATACGACATGCTCCGGTCGTTCCGCGAGTTCCTGCAGTGGCGCCAGGGCGACTGCATCATCCTGGCCGAAGCGAACGTGCTGCCCGAGACCGACATGGAGTATTTCGGCCACGACGGCGACCGCATGCACATGATGTTCAATTTTCAGGTCAACCAGCACCTGTTCTATGCGCTCGCGGCCGCCGACACGCGGCCCCTTGTCAAGGCCATGAAGGCGACCAAGCCGCGGCCGGCGACCGCGCAATGGGGGTTGTTTCTGCGCAATCACGACGAGCTCGACCTCGGCCGTCTGAGCGACGAGCAGCGGCAGAAAGTGTTCGATGCGTTCGGGCCCGACGAAAGCATGCAGCTCTACGAGCGCGGCATCCGGCGTCGCCTCGCGCCGATGCTCGACGGCGACCGGCGGCGCGTGGAGCTCGCCTACAGCCTCTTGTTCACGCTGCCGGGCACGCCCGTGATCCGCTACGGCGACGAAATCGGAATGGGCGACGACCTGCGCCTGCCGGAGCGCAACTGCGCGCGCACGCCGATGCAGTGGTCGACCGAGCCGCATGGCGGCTTCACCAAGAGCGACAAGCCGGTCGTGCCCGTGATCTCGGGCGGGCCGTTCGGCTTCGAGCATGTCAACGCCGCCGAGCAGCGCCGCCACGACCACTCGCTGCTCAACTGGACGGAACGCATCATCCGCATGCGCAAGGAGGTGCCGGAGATCGGCTGGGGGGACTTTGTGGTAATCCGCACGCGCGATCCGGCCGTGCTCGTCATACGCTACGACTGGCGCAACAACTCGGTCGTGACCGTGCACAACGTCGACGCCAAGCCGCGCGAGGTTGCGTTCGACGTCGGGCTCGGCGAGGACCAGGGGCGCGTGCTGTCGAACCTCTTGTCCGAAGATCACAGCTGGATCGGCGAGGACGGCAAGCACCACATCGTGCTCGAAGGCTACGGCTATCGCTGGTACCGGGCCGGCGGCCTCGACTACCTGCTGAAGCGCACGGAGTTCTAGAGCACCGGCAAAGTGGGCATCGCTTTGCCGAAAGAGATCATGCGACACAAAGAGAAGGAGAGCAGGATCGATTCGATCTGAATTGATCCTGCCCTAAAGTGGGATCGATTCAGTTGCACCGATCCGCTCTGGTGGTGTCCGCGGCAATTGCCGCCGTCAGTTCGTTCCCCGCGCCTTGTTGAGCGCGGCCATCATCTCGCCGGCATCGGCCTCGCCGAATTCCTTGGTGAACTTGTCCCAGACCGGCTTCGTCTTGTCGCGCAGCTTGTTCACTTCCGCCGGCTCGAGCGTCGTCACCTGCATGCCCTTGGACTTGAGCTCCTGAAGCGCCTCGCGGTCGAAGGCGCGGATGGTCTGGCGCTCGAACGCCTGCGCCTCGGCGGCGGCGTCGGAGATGATCTTCTTCTCGTCCGCCGAAAGACGGTCCCAGAACCGCTTGCTCATCAGCAGCGCCCAGACGCTGTAGATGTGATTGGAGAGAACGGTGTGTTTCTGCACCTCGTAGAATTTCGAGGCCAGGATCGTCGCCAAAGGATTCTCCTGGCCGTCGACGACGCGCTGCTCGAGCGCCGTGTAGACCTCGGGGAAGGGCATCGGCTGCGGCGAGGCGCCGAGCGCCGCGAACGTGTCGATGAACAGCGGGTTCTGGATCACCCGCAGCTTCAGCCCGGCGAAGTCCTCCGCCGTGGCGATCGCCCGCCGGCTGTTGCTCACGTGGCGGAACCCGTTCTCCCAGAAGCCGAGGCCGATCAGGCCCCGCTCGGGAAGCTGGGCGAGCAGCTTCTGGCCTAACGGCCCGTCGAGAACCGCATCGGCCTCCTCGCTCTTGTTGAACAGGAAGGGGAGATTGATCAGGCCGAAATTCTTGAGACCCTGGATGCCGACGAGCGTCGAGGTGTCGGGCACCGTCATCTCCAGGGTGCCGCCCTGGAGCGCCGAGATCATGGTGACGTCGTTGCCGACGGCGCCGCCGGCGAACAGCCGCACCTTCAGCTTGCCGCCGCTCCTGGCGGCGACGAGCTCGCCGAACTTGGTCACCGAGACGCCCTGCGGATGGTCGGCGGTGAGGCCGATGCCGACCTTGATGGTGCGGTCCTGGATGTTCTGTGCCGCCGCCGTCGAGGCAAAGAGGAGACCCGAGACAAGTGCCGTTGTCAGCTTCCCGAATGGCATGAAACCCTCCATCGCTCCAAACCCGGTGGAACAACGTCACGTGCGCGGCCAAGGTTGCGGGTTCGCCGCAAATTCGCTCGTGACGATCCGGAAAAACGCTCTCCGTCCATCCTTCAGGCTGCGGTGAATCGCGGGCCGTGCCCATGCTGAGCGCGCCGTTGCCGTCTGGAAATCCTCTGCGACGAGACGGCTGCGACGAGACGGCGCCGATGCCGCCGCGGCCAGCGCAGGATGGCGGCGGGGGAGCGCATCTCCGCTCCACGAAGCCGGTGCCGCGCCTTGCCCGTGCCGGGTGATGCGGAAGGCACGGCTGCGGCCAAGCGCCGGCTTCCGGCTTACCGGGCGTTTACCATATCCCGCGCGAGCCCCGTCGCCGCACGGAACAATTAAGCTTGGCCGGGCATTTCTCCAGTTGGCTCCTGGCTGGTCGGGCAGGGCGGGGCGCGCCACCCACACGGCCGAGCCACCTTTTTGTGGGGGCAGTCGTCCGGGCTGCGAGGCGGCCGACTGTCGCGCCCGGTTGATCCCAATCGCCGCGCCGGTATATGGCCCGTCCGGCGACAAGGAGCAGTAATGGGGGGTCCGGAACAGCTCGGTGCATCGATGGGACGCGAGGGGGCTTTCCAGCTCCTTGTCAGCGCCATCACCGACTACGCCATCTACATGCTCGATCCGACCGGAATCGTGACGAGCTGGAATGCCGGCGCCCAGCGCTTCAAGGGCTATATGGCGCCGGAGATCATCGGCCAGCATTTCTCGCGGTTCTATACCGACGAGGACCGCCAGGCCGGGCTGCCGGCCCGCGTGCTCGAGATCGCCCGCAGAGAGGGCCGGTACGAGAACGAAGGCTGGCGCGTGCGCAAGGACGGCACCCGCTTCTGGGCACATGTCATCATCGACGCCATTCGCGACCCGGCGGGCGAGCTGGTCGGATTTGCCAAGATCACGCGCGACCTGAGCGAGCGCAAGCTCGCCACCGAGGCGCTGAAGCGCAGCGAGGAGCAGTTCAGACTGCTGGTCAACGGCGTCACCGACTACGCCATCTACATGCTCGACCCGCAGGGCCGCATCACCAACTGGAATTCGGGCGCGGAGCGGATCAAGGGCTACCGCCTCGACGAGATCATCGGTGAGCATTTTTCGAAGTTCTATGGGGTCGAGGACCGCGAGCGCGGCGAACCCCAGCGCGGCCTCGAGATCGCCGCCCGCGAAGGGCGGTTCGAAAAGGAGGGCTGGCGCATCCGCAAGGATGGAACCCGCTTCTGGGCCAACGTCGTCATCGACGCCGTCCGGGACGACGCCGGCGAGCTGATCGGCTTCGCCAAGATCACGCGTGACGTCACCGAGAGGAAGGAAGCGGAACGCAGCCTCGAGCAGGCGCGCGAGGCGCTGTTCCAGTCGCAGAAGATGGAGGCCGTGGGACAGCTCACGGGCGGCATCGCGCACGACTTCAACAACCTGCTCACCGCCGTCCTCGGCAGCCTCGAGCTGCTGCGCAAGCGCCTCCCGGACGATCCCAAGATGCTGCGCCTGCTCGACAACGCCATGCAAGGCGCGCAGCGCGGCGCCTCGCTGACGCAACGCATGCTGGCCTTCGCCCGGCGCCAGGCCTTGAAGACGGAGCCCGTCTACATCCCGGCGCTGGTGCGCGGCATGTCCGAGCTCCTGCAGCATTCCCTGGGCTCGTCGGTGAGGATCGAGACGCGGTTCCCGCTCGTCCTCGACATGGTTTGCGCCGACGAGAACCAGCTCGAGCTGGCGCTGCTCAACCTTGCCGTGAACGCGCGCGACGCCATGCCGGACGGCGGCACGATCATCATCGCCGCACGCCAGGAGATCGTGGCGCCGGGTCACGCCACCAGGCTCCCGCCCGGCGCGTACGTCTGCCTGTCGGTGACCGATACCGGCGAAGGCATGGACGACGCCACCCTGGCACGTGCCATGGAGCCCTTCTTCACCACCAAGGGCATCGGCAAAGGCACCGGCCTCGGGCTGTCGATGGTGCACGGCCTCACGGAACAGACGGGAGGGCGCTTCATCCTCAAGAGCCGCAAGGGCGAGGGCACGACCGCGGAGCTTTGGCTGCCCGTGGCCGAGGCGGATTCCGCTTCGGCCACCGAGAACAAAGGGGCCGCAGAGGCCCCGCGCGCCGTTCGCCCGCTCGTCGTGCTCGCGGTCGACGACGACAGCCTCGTGCTGCTCAACACGGCGGCGCTGCTCGAGGAACTCGGGCACACGGTGCTGGAGGCGAGTTCCGCGCGCGAGGCGCTTGCGATCCTGCAGCACGAGAAGCGCGTCGATCTCGTCATCACCGATCAGGTGATGCCGCACACGACAGGCACCCAGCTCGCCGAGCGGATCAGGGCCGAATGGCCGAACCTGCCGATCGTCCTGGCGACCGGCTTCGCCGAACTGCCCGCCGACGCTGATCCATTCCTCCTCAAGCTCGACAAGCCTTTCGGCCAGAAGGAACTGGCAGAGGCGGTCACGGCGGCGCTCGAGGCCGAGCAGGCCCGGGGCCGCGTGCTCAAGTTCAGGTCGCGCTAAGTCCCTCCCCGCGAGGGGAGGGCCGAGTCGCGAAGCGACCGGGGTGGGGCGGCAACGCCAACATTGGTAAACTAGGTGCTGCCACCCCATCCGTCGCGCATGCTGCGCATGCGCGCCACCTTCCCCTCACGGGGAAGGATCAGGCTCTCCGCAGGTTACCGGCACGATGGCGGTGCCGACCGCGGCGGCGATCTCGCCGGCGCTGCGGGGCGCGTCCCGGGGCGGGCTAGATGCGGCGACGCGGCTGTCGGCAAGCAGGCGCGCCACCGCTTCGGCCGCGACGAAGGGATGCGCGAGCGGCGGAACGATGCCGGCCACAACGTTCGGAGCGCTGCGCAACGCCCCCGCGACACCGACCAGCGCACCCGTTCGGTCGAACACGGGCGCGCCGCTGGCGCCCGGCTGAAGGGGCGCCACGAGCCGGCCGCCGACGATGTCCGCGGGCGTCACGACAAGGCCAGGGCCCGAACCCGCATTCACGGCATGGGACAGCACGAGCACGCCGCCGTCGGCGACGGTGCTGCGCAAGGCAACCGGGGCCTTGGCGGTGACGGCGTCGCTCTCGAGCAGCGCCAGCCCGCTTGCCTGGTCGCTCTTGAGCATCCGCGCCTTGGCGCCTGCGACGCGCAGATCCGCGCAGGCGGCGACGGTGGCGCTGGTCAGAATCCGCCCGGGCGCGACGGCGATCCCGCTCGCCAGCGGCGGCTTGGGCTGCGCCGGCTCGGCGGCCGGAGCCGGCTGCGGCTGGCGCGGAGCGGCGGCGACCGCCGCGGATTCGGGAAACGGCGCGAAGCTGTTGGCGATGGCGATCACCGTGCGGTCGAAATCCCTGGCCAGCGCCTTGTCGTAGCCGATCGAGAAGCCGCGCAGGCCAGCCGGCCCGCTCGCATAGCGCAGATAAAACCTGCCGGTCGGCGTTTCGCCCGAGACGACGAAGAAGTCCGGGCGCAGCAGCTTGTAGGTGACCTGGCGTCCCGGCGTCTGCATGTTGATGGAGCGCTCGTAAAGGGCGACGAGGTCGGCTTCGGCGGGCGCGACGGCGCGCGTGTCGAGCGTGATCTTGCCGTCGGCGCTTTGCCAGCGGCTGCCGCCGTTCGGATTGACGTCGTGCTTGACCAGAATGCCTTGCGGCACCCCGAGGCGCATGCCGGTGCGCGCATCCGTCAGCAGGCTGAACCTGACGGCGTCCCGGGCACGTTGCGCACTCGCCAGCAGCGTCTTGCGCGTCGGTGCGTCCAGCGTGCCGCTGGCCGGCCGCCTGGCGCGGACCAGATAGGCATTGATGGCATCGAAAGTGCGCCGGCCGAACTCGCCGCTCACCGCGGCGTTGAAATCGCCGGTCCAGACGAGCGCGTCCTGGACTGCCTTGCGGTCCGCCTCCGGCAGCGCCTCGAACATGGCCTTGGCGCTTTCGAAGATCGCATCGGCGGGCTTCCCGGCCGCTGCCGGCCGGGCCTCCGGCCTCGCCTGCGCGAACGCCTCAGGCGGCAGAGCCACGAGCAGCAAGGCGGCCGCAGTACCGGCGCAGGCTGCCCAAGACCATATGTGCCGAGCTCTCATCGCCGACTTTCTCCCGAGACGGCAAGTCTCGCAGAGCCTTGCAGCAAAATCGAGTGTCAAGCCATTTCCGGCAATCGGCGCGAGTGTTACCCTTGCCTTGTACCGCATCGCGACAGCGTGCTCGCGCGGGGAGCTCCCATGATTCGATATCTGCAGCACCTGGCCCTCTCTCTCGCCGTGCTCATGGCCGCGTCCACGACGACCGCTTTCGCCCAGAAGAGCTACGTGCGCGAGGATCTCGCCAGCAACGCGGTCCGGCTCGAGGCGCAGCTCAAAAGCGAGGGGCAGACGAGCGCGGCGGGGCAGAGCGGGGCGCAGCTGCGTGCGCAGGCGCAATCCATGTTCGACGGCGGCAACGCCCTCGGCGCCATGCGCACGTTCACGGCGGCGATCGCGGTGGAACCGCGTCACGCCGCCAACTGGCTCGGCTTCGCCAGGGCTGCGCGGTCGCTAAGCCCGCAGAACACCATGGACCGTTACCGGATGCAGGAACGCGCGGCGGCGGCCGCCTATGCCGCCTATCAGCGCGCCGGCTCGCGCCCTGACGAGGCCGCCGCCCTCGCCCTTCTCGGCGAGATCTATGCCGCGCGTTCGGCCTGGCGACCGGCGCTCACCGCCTACCGCGCCAGCCTGCAACTCGCGGACCGGGCCGAGGTGCGGACGGTCTACGAGGCTCTGCGCGAGGAGCACGGTTTCCGCATCCTCGACTACACCGTCGATTCGGAATCGGCTTCGCCGCGGGCGTGCTTCCAGTTCTCCGATCCGCTCGCGCCGGGACGGGATTTTGCGCCCTTCGTCGCGGTCTCCGGCGCCGCCAATGCGGCGGTGACGGCCGAGAACGCTCAGCTCTGCGTCGACGGCCTGCGGCACGGCCAGCGCTATGCGATCGTGCTGCGGCAGGGCCTTCCGGCCGGTGTCGACGAGACGCTGCTCAAATCTGCCGATTACGAGATCTACGTGCGCGATCGCTCGCCGCAGGTGCGCTTCACCGGCCGCAACTACGTGCTGCCGCGCACCGGCCAGGAAGGCATCCCGGTCGTCACCGTGAACAGCAACCAGGTGGCGATCGAGATCAGCCGCATCGGCGATCGCAACCTCTTGCCGACCGTGCGCTCCGAAGATTTTCTGGCGCAGCTGCGGCGCTATTCCGCCGACACCATCAAGACGGAGAGCGGCGTGCAGATCTGGAAGGGCACGCTCGACACCCGCTCCGAGCTGAACCGGGATGTCATGACCGCCTTCCCGGTGCTCGAGGCGGTCGGCAAGCTCGAGCCCGGCGTCTACGTCATGACCGCGCGGGCGCAGATCAAGCCGGACGACGAAGATTACGGCCCGCGCGCGACGCAGTGGTTCGTGGTTTCCGACCTCGGCCTCACGGCGTTCAAGGGCGCCGACGGCGTGCACGTATTCGTGCGCTCGCTGACCAGTGCCGCGCCCGTCGCCAATGCGGAGATCCGGCTCGTGGCGCGCAACAACGAGGTCCTGGGCGCCAGGGCGACGGATGCGACCGGGCACGTCGCCTTCGATCCGGGCCTCGCCCGCGGCGAGGGCAGCATGGCGCCGAGCCTCCTGATCGCGACGCTCGGCGGCGACTACGGCTTTCTCGATCTCGGCCAGGCGGCGTTCGACCTGTCGGACCGCGGCGTCGAGGGCCGCGCCGCCCCGCACGGCCCCGACGCCTACCTGTTCACCGAGCGCGGAGTCTACCGCTCGGGGGAGACGGCCTTCGTGACCGCGCTGCTGCGCGACGCCAAAGGCGCCGCCATCGCCGGCGTCCCGCTGACGCTCGTGGTGAAGCGCCCCGACGGCGTCGAATACCGCCGCGCCGTCGTCGAGGACCAGGGCCTCGGCGGGCGCGCCTTGTCGCTGCCGATCATCCCCGGCGCCATGCGCGGCACGTGGCGTGTCGCCGCCTACACCGACCCGAAAGGCGCCGTCGTCGGCGAGACCAGCTTCCTGGTCGAGGACTACGTCCCCGAACGGCTGGAGGTGACGCTTGCGCCGCGAGGCACAGCCTTGCGCGCCGGCGAGCCGGCCGAGATCGACGTCACGGCGCGCTACCTGTATGGCGCGCCCGGCTCGGGACTCGAAGTGTCCGGCGAGGTGGTCGTCGAGGCCGCCGAGGAGGCCGGCATCAAGGGCCTCGAAGGCTTCGTCGTCGGGCTCGAGGACCAGGAGGTCGAAGCCGCGACCGCGGAGATCCAGGAAAAGGCGACCACCGACGCGCAGGGCCGTGCCAACCTGCAGATCCCGATCCAGGAACTCGCCGCCGCCCGCCCGACGCAAGCGCGCATCAACCTGCGCGTCGGCGAGCCCGGCGGCCGCGCCGTCGAGCGCAGCGTCACGCTGCCGATCCTGCCGAAAGGGCCGGTGCTCGGCGTGCGCAAGAACTTCGGCGAGGAGCTTGCCGAAGGGGCGATGGCGACCTTCGACGTGGTGCTGGCCTCGCCCGACGGCACGCGTCTGGCGCGGCAGGGCGTGACGTGGACGCTCTCAAAGGTCGAACGGCGCTACCAATGGTTCAACCAGGACGGCCGCTGGGGCTTCGAGCCCGTCGAGTCGGTGCGCCGCGTCGCCGACGGGCGCGTCGACGTCGCCGCCGACAACCCGGCCCGCATCGCCACCGCCGCGGATTGGGGCAATTATCGCCTCGACGTGCGTGCGGCGGGCCTCGAGACTGCGCAGACCAGCGTCGCCTTCACGGTCGGCTGGTCCGGCGACCAGACCGCCGACGTGCCCGACCGTCTCGACATGGCGCTCGACAAGGCGAGCTACCGGCCGGGCGAGGACATCGCCCTGCGGCTCGCGCCGCGCTTCGCCGGCAAGGCGACGCTCGCGGTGGTGAGCGACAAGGTCCACGACACCCGCGTCGTCGACGTGGCGGCGAACGGCACGAGCGTCGCGATTCCCGTCAAGGCCGAATGGGGCGCCGGCGCCTACCTCGTGGCGATCGCGCATCGCCCGCTCGACCAGGCGGCGCGGCGCATGCCGGGGCGCGCGCTCGGACTGACCTGGTTCGAGGTCGATCGCTCGGCGCGCGTGCTGACCGTCGCGCTGGACGCGCCGGCGCAGATGCGTCCGCGCGGCCCGCTCGCGCTGCCGGTCAGGCTGACCGGGCTCGCACCCGGCGAGGAGGCGCGCGTCACCGTCGCCGCGGTCGATGTCGGCATCCTCAACCTGACGCGCTACGAGGCGCCCGATCCGGACGAGTATTTCTTCGGGCAGAAGCAGCTCGGGACCGAGATCCGCGACCTCTACGGCTATCTCATCGACGGCATGCAGGGCACGCGGGGCGCCATCCGCTCCGGCGGCGACGCCGCCGCGGCCGGCGTCGAAGGCAGCCCGCCGGCGCAGGAGCCGCTGGCGCGCTATTCCGGCGTCGTGCAGGTCGGGCCCGACGGCACGGCCAACGTGACCTTCGACATTCCCGCCTTCAACGGCACCGCGCGCGTGATGGCGGTCGCCTGGACCAAGGACCGGGTCGGCAGCGCCACCGCCGACGTGATCGTGCGCGATGCCGTGGTCCTGGCCGGCACCTTGCCGCGCTTCCTCTCGGTCGGCGACCAGTCGCGCTTCTTCATGCAGATCGACAACGTCGAAGGCCGCGCGGGCGACTACATCGTCGACCTCGACATCAACGGGCCGGTGGTCGTCCCGGCCGATGCGCTGCGCACGACGCTGCGGCTCGAGCCCGGCGGCAAGGGCGCGATCACGATTCCCGTCACCGCGGCGGGCGCCGGCATCGTTGCACTGGATGTCAAACTCTCGGGCGGCGGTCTCGAGGCAGCCCAGAGCTTCGCGCTGCGCACGCAGCCCGGCACGTCGGCGCTGGTGCGCCGGCTCGTGCGCCAGCTCGAGCCGAAATCGAGCCTGACGGTGTCGAGCGATCTCGTGGCCGACATCCTGCCCGGCACCGGCGCGGTCTCCGTGTCCGTCTCGCCGGTGGCGGCGCTCGACGTGCCCGGCCTGTTGCAGGCGCTCGACCGCTACCCCTACGGCTGCTCCGAGCAGATCGTCAGCCGCGCCATGCCGCTGCTCTACGTCAACAAGCTCGCGCGCGCCGAGCAGATGGCGCTCGATCCGAATCTGGAGGAGCGCGTCCGCAACGCCATCGAGCGCGTGCTGTCGCGCCAGGGCTCGAACGGCGCCTTCGGCCTGTGGTCGGTCGGCGGCGACGACATCTGGCTCGACGCCTATGTGACCGACTTCCTGACGCGCGCCCGCGAGAACGGCTTTGCGGTTCCGCAGCAGGCCTTCGACCAGGCCCTCGACCGGCTGCGCAACTTCGTCGCCAACACCACCGAGATCGACGAGCACAGCGCCGGCATCGCCTATGCCGCCTATGTGCTGGCGCGCAACGGGCGGCCGATGATGGGCGACCTGCGCTATCTCGCCGACACCAAGCTGTCCGGCTTCGAGACGGCGTTGTCGCGCGCCCAGGTCGCCGCGGCGCTGGCGCTGCTCGGCGACCGTACGCGCGCGCAGGCCGCGTTCAACGCCGCGCTCGAGCAGCTGCGCGCGGCGCGCGACAACGGGTTGTCGCGCCCCGATTACGGCACCCGCCTGCGCGACGCCGCGGCGACGCTGGCACTGGTGTCGGAAGCCGGCCAGGCGCGCGACATGCTGCGGCCGATCGCGCAGGTGATCAGCGACGAGCGGCGTCCCGGGCGCAGCACGAGCACGCAGGAGAATGTGTGGATGATCCTCGCCGCCCAGGCGCTCGGCCGCGACGCGGAGCTCGTCTCCGTGTCGGTCGACGGCGCCGCGCATAGCGGCCCGCTCTACCGCAGCTACCGCGACGGCGCGCTCACGCGCAACCCGGTGACGATCGCCAACACCGGCAACGCGCCGGCGCAGGTGGTCCTGAGCGTCACCGGAAATCCGATCGGCCCCGAGCCGGCGGTGGCGCAGGGCTACGAGATCGAGCGCAGCTACTACCGGCTCGACGGCAGCAAGGTCGATCCGGCGCAGGTGCGCCAGAACGACCGCCTGGTCACGGTGCTCAAGGTCACCGAGCCGGAGGCGAAATACGCCCGCGTGCTGGTCGTCGACCGCCTGCCGGCGGGCTTCGAGATCGACAATCCGAAGCTCGTCGACAGCGGATCGGTGGCGGCGCTGTCCTGGCTCAAGACCGAGGTCGAGCCGGCCAATGTCGAATACCGCGACGATCGCTTCGTCGCCGCCTTCGACCGCGCCGAGGGACAGTCGGCCTTTTTCACCGTCGCCTACATCGTGCGCGCCGTCGCGCCGGGGCGCTACGTGCATCCGGCGGCGCATGTCGAGGACATGTACCGGCCCGACCGCTTCGGACGCACGGCCTTCGGCAGCGTCGAGGTGACGCCGGCGAGGCCATGAGGCCCTGACTATGCGTCGGTACCGCATCGTCCGCATCGGACTGGCCGCGACGGCGGTCGTCGCCGCGGCCGTTGCCGCTGCATGGATCTATGTGGTGAGCCTCGGCCCGCTCGACCTGGCGGCTGCCGAAAAGATCTCGGTGATCGTCACCGACCGCAACGGGCAGCTGCTGCGACCCTTCGCGACCGACGACGGGCGCTGGCGACTGCCGCTGGCGAGCCGCGACGTCGATCCGCGTTTCCTGGGGATGCTCAAGGCCTACGAGGATGCGCGCTTCGATCGTCACTTCGGCGTCGACGTGCTGGCGCTCGGCCGGGCCGGGCTGCAGCTCGCACGCCACGGCCGCATCGTCTCCGGCGCCTCGACGCTCACCATGCAGGTGGCGCGCCTGCTCGAGCCGCGCGGCGAACGCAGCTTTGGCGCCAAGCTGCGCCAGCTCGTGCGGGCGATCCAGCTCGAGCGCCGCTTCACCAAGCCAGAAATCCTGTCGCTCTACCTGACGCTGGCGCCCTATGGCGGCAACCTCGAAGGCACGCGCGCCGCGGCGCTGTCGTATTTCGGCCGCGAGCCGAGGCGCCTGTCGGCGGCCGAGGCTGCGTTGCTCGTCGCCTTGCCGCAGGCACCGGAGCTGCGCCGCCCCGACCGCACGCCGCAGGCGGCGCGCACAGCCCGCGACCGCGTGCTCGACCGGGCCGTGGACAAGGGCGTGCTGACCCCCGCCGAGGCGACAGCCGCGAAGGCCGAGCCGGTGCCGGCGCGTCGCCATCTCTTCCCGATGCTGGCGGCGCATGCCGCCGAAGCTGCCGTCGCCGAGCAGCCGGCACAACGGGTTCATCGCCTGGCGATCGACGCCCGCCTCCAGGCGAGCCTCGAGACCCTGGTGCGCGAGCGCGTCGAGCGCCTAGGCGCGAGCGTCTCGGGCGCCATCGTCGTGATCGACAATGCCAGCGGCGAGGTGCGCGCGCAGGTCGGCAGCGGCGGCTATCTCGTGCGCGAGCGGGCAGGGGCGGTCGACATGACGCAGGCACTGCGCTCGCCCGGCTCGGCGCTGAAGCCGGTCATCTACGCGCTCGCCTTCGAGAGCGGCCTCGCCCATCCCGAAACGCTGCTCGACGACCGCCCGTCGCGCTACGGCGTCTACCAGCCCGACAATTTCGATCTGTCATTCCAGGGCACGGTCACGGCGCGGCGCGCGCTGCAGCTGTCGCTCAACGTGCCGGCGGTCGAACTGCTCTCCGAGGTCGGCGTGCCGCGCTTCCTGGCGCGCCTCAGACAGGCTGGCGCCGGGATCGTCGTGCCGCAGGAGGCCGCTCCCGGCCTCGCCGTCGGGCTCGGCGGTCTCGGCATCACGTTGCGTGACCTGACGCGGCTCTTTGCCGGTTTTGCGCGCGGTGGCGAGGTGCCGGAGCTGCGCCTGCGGCTCGACGGGGTCGATGTTGCGGCGCGCGAACGGCGCATCGCCGAGCCCGTCGCGGCCTGGTATGTGGCCGACATCCTGCGCGGCGCGCCGCCGCCCGATCATGCGCTGGGCGGGCGCATCGCCTTCAAGACCGGCACATCCTACGGCTACCGCGACGCCTGGGCGATCGGCTTCGACCGGCGCGTCACCATCGGCGTGTGGGTGGGACGGCCCGACCATCAGGCGGTGCCGGGCCTCGTCGGCCGCGCGGTCGCGGCGCCGATCCTGTTCGATGCCTTCGCGCGGCTCGGCGGCGAGATCGAGCCGGTGCCGATGCCAGTTGGCGCGCTCACGGCGACGACCGCGACCCTGCCGCCGCCGCTCCGCCACACGCGCAAGAACGCGCCCAAGACCATCGCCTCGACCACCACCGCGCCCCTGAAGATCGCCTTCCCGCTCGACGGCGCGCGCGTCGATCTCGGCTGTTCGAAAAGAGGCGACGAGACGAGTCCACTGGCGCTCAAAGCGTCAGGCGGCGTGCCGCCGCTCGCCTGGATGGTCAACGGCCTGCCGGTCGGCGGCCCGGACCTCCGCCGCAGCGCCGTCTGGCAGCCCGACGGCGCCGGCTTCGCCCGCGTCTCCGTCATGGACGCGCGCGGCGAGAGCGACAGCGTGATGGTGAGGATCGAGTAAGAGCAACCCCCTCCCGTTCGGGAGAGGGCGATTACAGAAACCGCTCGGCGTAGTGGCAGGCGACCATCTGCTGCCCGAGCGGGCGCAGCGGCGGCCGCTCGACGCGGCAGAGGTCGGTGACGTAAGGGCAGCGGGTCGAGAACACGCAACCCTCCGGCGGGTTGAGCGGGGAAGGCAGCTCGCCCTTGAGCACGATGCGCTTCCGGCGCACGCCGGTGATCCCCGGCGTCGAGGCGAGCAGCGCCTGTGTGTAGGGATGCAGCGGGCGCGCGAAGATCGGCTCCTTCGGCCCGTGCTCGACGGCATGCCCGAGATACATGACGAGCACGTCGTGCGAGATGTGTCGGACCACGCCGAGATCGTGCGAGATGAACAGGTAGGCGAGGCCGAGTTCCTGCTGCAGGTCGGCGAGCAGGTTCAGGACCTGCGCCTGGATCGACACGTCGAGGGCGGAGACGGGCTCGTCGGCGACGAGCAGTTTTGGCCGCAGCACGAGGGCGCGGGCAATGGCGATGCGCTGGCGCTGGCCGCCGGAAAACATGTGCGGATAGCGGTTGTAGTGCTCGGGGCGGAGGCCGACCTTGGCCATCATCGCGCGCGCCTGGGCCGTGCGCTCGGCGCGGCCGAGGTCGGTGTTGATGGCGAGCGGCTCCTCGAGAATGGTGCCGATGCGCTTGCGCGGGTTGAGCGAGCCGTAAGGGTTCTGGAAGACGAGCTGCACGGTGCGGCGCAGGCGCGTCGTCTCGCCGGGCGGCGGGTTGACCGCGTCGACGCCGTCGAGCGCGAGCTCGCCGGCGCTCGGCGGCTCGATCAGCGCCACCATGCGTCCGAGGGTGGACTTGCCGCAGCCGGACTCGCCGACCACCGCGAGCGTGCGCCCGGGCGCGATCGCGAATGAGATGCCACTGACGGCCTGGAGGCGCCCCGGCTTGCGGAACAGGCCGCGGCGGATCTCGTAGGCCTGCACGAGCCCATGCGCTTCGACCGCGGCGGGGCTCGCGCTCACGCGGACGCCTCCGCGCCGACGAGCCCGTCGGACGCCAGCCTGTTGTCGCGGCTCGGATCGCCGAGCGGATAATGGCAGCGGATATGGCCGCCGAGCCAGGGGCGCAGCTCCGGCTGCACGCGCCGGGAATGTTCGGTGGCATAGCGGCAGCGCGGGCTGAAGAGGCAGCCCTGGGGGCGATCATAGAGGCCCGGCACGACGCCCGGGATGGTGGCGAGGCGGTGGTCGCCCGTGCTGCGCTCCGGCAGCGCCGCCAGCAGCGCCTCCGTGTAGGGATGCTGCGGCGCGCTGAACAGCGTGGCGGCGCCACGCTCCTCCATGATCTGGCCGGCATACATGACGATCACGCGCTGCGCCGTCTCGGCGACCACGCCCATGTTGTGCGTGATCAGCACGAGCGACATGCGACGCTCGCGCTGCAGCGACAAGAGGAGGTCGAGGATCTGCGCCTGGATGGTGACGTCGAGCGCCGTGGTCGGCTCGTCGGCGATCAGCAGGCGCGGGTTGCAGGCGATGGCCATGGCGATCATCACGCGCTGGTTCATGCCGCCGGACAGCTGGTGCGGAAACGCCTTCAGACGGCTTTCCGGTGCGGGGATGCCGACTTGCTCCAGAAGCTCGACGGCACGCCGGCGCGCCGCCTTGCGGTCCATGCCTTCATGCAGGCGCAAGGTCTCGACCAGCTGGAAGCCGATCGTGAAGCACGGGTTGAGGCTGGTGGTCGGCTCCTGGAAGATCATGGCGATGTCCTTGCCGGCGATCTGGCGCCGCTCGGAATCGCGCATGTCGAGGAGGTCGCGACCGGCGAAGGCGAGGCGCCGCGCCCGGACGCGGCCGGGATAGGGAACGAGGCCCATCAGAGCCAGCATGGAGACGCTCTTGCCGGAGCCGGACTCGCCGACGACGCCCAGCACCTCGCCTTCCTCGAGCGCGAGGCTGACGCCGTCGACGGCGCGCAGCTCACCGCTCGAGGTCGGAAAGCTGACGTTGAGGTCGTCGATCTCGAGGAGGGCCATGGTCAGCGCTTCAGCTTGGGGTCAAGGGCGTCGCGCAGGCCGTCGCCGAGCAGGTTGAAGGCGAGCACGGTGACCAGGATGGCGAGGCCGGGGAAAGTCACGACCCACCAGGCCCTGAGCACGAACTCGCGGGCGTCGGCCAGCATGGTGCCCCATTCGGAGGCGGGCGGCTGCGCGCCGAGGCCCAGGAAGCCGAGCGCCGCGGCATCGAGGATCGCAGTCGAAACGCCGAGCGAGGCCTGCACGATCAGCGGCGCCGTGCAGTTCGGCAGCACCTCCTTGAACATCAGGCGCGCCGTCCCCGCGCCGCTCACCTTGGCGGCGATCACGTAGTCCTTGGAGCGCTCGGCGATCACCGCGGCGCGGGTGATGCGCACGTAATGCGGCAGCACCACCACCGCGACGGCGAGCATCGCGTTCATGAGCCCAGGCCCGAGGATCGCGACGATGACGATCGCCAGCAGGAGGCTCGGCAGCGTCAGGACGATGTCCATGAGGCGCATGATCACGATCTCGACGATGCCGCGGAAGAAGCCGGCCATCAGCCCGAGCAGGATGCCGGCGGCGATCGAGATCGCCACCACGGCGATGCCGATGGCGAGCGAGAGCCGCGCGCCGTGGATCAGCCGCGAGAGGATGTCGCGGCCGATGGCGTCGGTGCCGAGCGGGTAGGTGAGCGAGCCGCCCTCCTGCCAGAAGGGCGGCTTGAGGAAGGCGGCGCTGTTGGTCAGGTTGGGCGCGTGCGGCGCGATCAGGTCGGCGAGCAGCGCGACCAAGAGGATGACGACGATGATCACGAGCCCGGCGACGGCGCCGTGATTGGCGCTGAAATAGCTCCAGAACTCGCGCAGCGGATGCGGCGGCGTGGCGGTCGGCGCCGCGACAGGCGGGGCTTCGAGGACTTCGGCGGTCATCGCGTGTGCCTGATGCGCGGGTTGATGAGGCCGTAGAGCAGGTCGACGAACAGGTTCACGGCCATCACGACGATGCCGATCAGGAGCGTGCCGCCCTGAAGGACAGTGTAGTCGCGCCGGTTGATTGCCTCGATCAGCCATTTGCCGACGCCCGGCCAGGAAAAGATCGTCTCGGTCAGGATGGCGCCGGTGGCGAGCACGCCGATCTGCAGGCCGATCACGGTCACGACCGGGATCAGGGCGTTGCGCAAGGCGTGCAGGCCGACGACGCGCGCCGGCGCGAGCCCTTTCGCCCGGGCGGTCCGGATGTAGTCCTCGCCAAGGACCTCGAGCATGGCCGAGCGTGTCATGCGCGCGATCACGGCCAGGGGCACGGTGCCGAGCACGATGGTCGGCAGGATGAGGTGCGACACCGCCGAGCCGAAGGCGCCCTTCTCGTCGGACAACAAGGTGTCGACGAGCAGGAAACCGGTCACCGGCTCGATGAAATACTGCACGGCGATGCGGCCCGACACCGGCGTCCAGCCAAGCTGCACGGAAAACAGCAGGATCAGCAGGAGGCCCCACCAGAAGATCGGCATCGAATACCCGGTCAGCGAGATGCCCATCACGCCGTGGTCGAAGACCGAGTTGCGGCGCACGGCGGCGACGATGCCGGCCGGGATGCCGAGCAGCAGCGCGAACAGGATGGCGCAGGTCGCGAGCTCCACGGTTGCCGGAAACAGCGCGAGGAACTCGGACATGACCGGCTCGCGGGTGATGACCGAGCGGCCGAAATCGCCGCGCAGCAGCTGCGAGATGTAGACGCCGTATTGCACGAGGAGCGGCTGGTCGAAGCCGTATTCCTTGCGCAGGGCGGCGTGGCGCTCGGGATCGATGCCGCGCTCGCCCGCCAGCGTCTCGATGGGATCGCCCGGGATCAACCGGACGAGCAGAAAGGCGAGCAGGGTGATCCCGATGAAGGTCGGGATCACCAGGCTGACGCGCGTCAGGATGAAGCGCAGCATGGCCGCATCACGACATGCTGCTTACTGCTTGATGTCGACCCCGTAGAAATTGTGCCGCCCGAACGGGCTGAGTTTGAAGTCGACTACTTCCTTGCGCACGGGCTTGAGCTGCACCGCATGCGCGATGGTGAACCACGGCGCCTGCTGTTTGAAGATCACCTGCGCCTGCTGGTAGAGCTTGGCGCGCTCGCCCTGGTCCGAGATGCGCTTCGCGCGCACCACGAGGTCGTCGTAGGGCTGGTGGCAGAATTTTGCGATGTTCGATCCGCTGGCGCCTTTGGCCGAGTCGCAGCCGAGAAGGGTGTGCAGGAAGTTGTCGGGGTCGCCGTTGTCGCCGGTCCACCCGAGCATGCCCATATGGTGCTCGCCCGCCTGCAAACGCTTGCGGTATTCGCCCCATTCGAAGGATTTGATCTCGGCCTTGACGCCGATCTTGGCGAGGTCGGCTTGCATCAGCTCGGCGATGCGCCGCGCGTTGGGATTGTAGGGTCGCTGCACCGGCATGGCCCACAGATCCGTTTCCATGCCGTTCGGAAAGCCTGCCTCGGCGAGCAGCTTCTTGGCCGCCTCCGGATCGTAGGGATCGTCCTTGATCTGGTCGTTGTACGACCACAGGGTCGGCGGGATCGGATTGGTCGCCGCGACGCCGGCCGAGAGATAGACCGCGTCGATGATCGCCTTCTTGTTGATGGCCATGCTGATGGCCTTGCGCACGCGCACGTCGTCGAACGGCTTCTTCGTGGTGTTGAAGGCCAGATAGCCGACGTTGAGGCCGGGCTGGTCGAGCAGCTGCACGTTCGCATCCTTGCGGATGGTGTCGAGGTCCGCCGGGTTCGGATAGGGCATGACGTGGCATTCGCCCTTCTGCAGCTTGGCCCAGCGCACCGAGGCGTCCGGCGTGATCGAGTAGACGAGATCGTCGATCTTGGCCTTGCCGCCCCAATAGTCGTTGAAGGCGCGGTAACGGATCACTGCGTCCTTCTGGTACTGGATCAGGTAGAACGGCCCGGTGCCGATCGGCTCCTGGTCGATCTTTTCGGGCGTGCCGGCCTTGAGCATGGCGTCGGCATATTCCTTCGACTGGATCGCCGCGAAGGGCATGGCGAGGTCGGCGAGGAAGGGCGCCTCCGGCTGGTTCAAAGTGATCTTGACCGTGTAGTCGTCGACCTTCTCGACCGATTTCAGGAGCTTCGGCATGCCCATGTCGCCGAAATACGAGTGGTTGGGGCTCGTCACCTTGAAATAGGGGTGGCTTTCCTTCCACTGGCGCTCGATCGAGAACAGGATGTCGTCGGCGTTGAAGTCGCGCGACGGCTTGAAGGCGCGGTTGGTGTTGTGCCACTTGACGCCGCGGCGCAGGTGGAAGGTGTAGACCGTGCCGTCCTCGGAAATATCCCATTTCTCGGCGAGGCCCGGCACCACCTTGGTGCCGCCGCGCTCGAACTCGACGATGCGGTTGTAGATCGGCTCGTTGCCGTCGAACGAGGTCCCGGTGGTGTTGACGCCCGGGTAAAAGTTCTCGGGGCTTCCCTCTGAGCAGAAGACCAGGGTCTTGGCCGAGAGGGGCGCGGCTGCCACGAGAGCGGGAAGGCAAATCGCGCAAAGCAGAGCTGACCGTTTCATCACTCGCGTTCCTTCTGGACGTGCCGCCTCCAGCGACGGCGGGCTGGCGGGCACTCTCAAACGATCGCGGTCGCCGGTCAATCGCGACGAAAGACAGGCACGGCGCGCGGGTGCGGAACGGGTGGCGCAGGAAGGGTCTGGCGGCGGCGTCGCGCGGCCTGTTCGTCCAGCGAACGCCTGAGGCCGATCGCGAACCAGGCGTTTACGGCGCTGCGGATCGGCCTTAGGTTCGGCCGCCAACCCCTCTTGCCCCATGCGGACATGCGCGATCTCAACCCCGAACAGACCTTCGTGCTCGACCATGTCGAGCGTAACCACAAGGCCATCGCCCAGCTCGGCGACAGCATCTTCCACTTCGGCGAACTCGGGATGCAGGAGTTCGAGACCGCCAAGCTGATCACCGGGATTCTCGAGAAGGCCGGCTTCTCGGTCGAGCGCGGCATCGGCGGGCTGCCGACCGGCTTCTGCGCCACCTACGGCTCCGGCGGCCCGGTGGTGGCCATCCACACCGAATACGACGCCGTCCCGGATAACTCGCAAGTCGCGGGAGTGACGAAGCAGGAGCACATCGTCGAAGGCGCCCCCGGCCATTGCGAGGGTCACAACGTCAATGCGGCGGTCCTCGTCGCCAGTGCGCTCGCGGCCCGGGCCGCCATGGAGCGCTTCGGCCTGGAAGGCACCCTGAAGGTGTTTGGCGGTCCGGCCGAGGAGCAGCTGATCAGCCGGCCCTATCTCGTGCGCGACGGCTGGTTCGACGACGTCGACGTGGCCTTCCACGACCACATCGCCTCGGAGTGGCAGGCCGGCTACGGGCTCATCCAGTCCGCGCTGATCTCGGCGATGTTCACCTTTCACGGCGAGAGCGCGCATTCCGGCACCGCGCCCGAGAAGGCGCGCGACGCGCTCGATGCCGTCGTGCTGATGGATATGGGGATGGCGCAGTATCGCGAGCACATGCCGCTCACCTCGCGCATGCAGCGCGCCATCACCAGCGGCGGCGACCAGCCCAACACGACGCCGCGCAAGGCATCGGCGTGGTGGTATTTCCGCGACAAGAGCGCCGAGGGCGCGCGCAAGCTGTTCGAGCAGGCCAAGAAGATCGCGCAGGGCGCAGCCCTGATGACCAATACCGAAAGCGAGGTCGAGGTGCTCGCGGCCGTATGGCCGCTGCGCGGCAACCGCACGCTCGCCGAGCTCGTGCGGCGCAAGGTCGAGATCGTCGGCATGCCGCACTGGACCGAGGCCGAGCAGCGCTTCGCGCGCGAACTGCAGGCCAATGCGGGGGCCAAGCCGGTCGGACTGCGCAGCGACTTCCGCTTTCCGCAAGGCGATGCCGACCAGAAATGGTCGTGCAACGACGCCGGCGACGTGTCGTGGAAGGTGCCGATGGTCAAGCTCTACTACCCGGCCAACGTGCCGGGTCTCGCCGCGCATCACTGGGCGGCGGGGGCGCCGCTGGCGACCTCGATCGCGCATAAGGGCGCAGTCGTCGGCGCCAAGGTGATGGGGAGCGCGGTGGTGGAATGCTTTGCCAATCCGGCTCTCGTCGCCGAAGCCAAGCAGACCTTCAAGGAGGAGCTCGGCGACCAGCGCTACGTCTCGCTGCTGCCGCCGGACCAGAAGCCGCCGATCGATCTGAATCGGGATACGATGGACAAGTTCAGGCCGCTGATGGCGAAACATTACCTCAAGGACGTTCCGGAATTTTCATGATGGCAGAATTCAACCAAGCAAGGAGTATGCAGATGAAACTGACGCGGTGGATGGCGTGTCTCGTCGCCGGGCTCGGCCTGTCCGGCGCTGCGCAGGCGCAGGACGCGGTCGCGGATTTCTATCGCGGCAAGCAGATCCGGATCATCGTCGGATCGGGGACGGGCGGCGGCTACGATCTCTACGCCCGCTACCTGGCGCGCCACATGTCCAAGCACATGCCGGGCAACCCGGGCGTGATCGTGCAGAACATGCCGGGCGCCGGCGGCATCCTCGCCGCCAACACCCTGTACAACCGCGCCCCGCGCGACGGGACGACGATCGGCATCGTCCAGGGCACGCTGACCTACGCGCAGATCGGCAAGTCGCCGAGCGTGCAATTCGACATGCTCAAGTTCGGCTGGCTCGGTAGCGCCAACATCACCTCGAACATCTGCGCGCTGTCGCCGCGCGCCGGCATCACCAGCGCCCGCGATCTTCTCGAGAAGAAGGTGATCATCGGCGGATCGGGCGGCTCGACGGACTTCGTGCCCAACCTCCTCAACGCACTGGTCGGAACTAAATTCGACATCGTCAAGGGCTACAAGTCGACGAGCGACATCATGCCCGCCACCGAGCGCAAGGAAGTCGACGGCATCTGCGGCTGGGGCTGGGATGGCGCGCAGGTGAACGGGCGCGATTATTTCGCCCGCGGAGTTGTCTCCGTCGCCCTGGAAAGCGGCACCGAGCGTCATCCGGACCTCGCCGCGCGCGGCGTGCCGTTCATGATGGATCTGGTCACGAACGAGGAGAACAAGAAGATCCTGCGCTTCCTGTTCAGCTACCTCGTTTACGTGCGTCCGTTCATCGTGCCGCCGGAAGTTCCCGCCGAGCGCCTCGCAGCCCTGCAGAAGGCGTTCGCGGCGACCCTCAAGGATCCGGAGCTGCTCGCGGAAGCCGAGAAGGCCGGCGTCGAGATCCGCTACGTGAGCCCCGACCAGGTCAAGGCAGCGCTCGGCGACGCCCTCGAGGCGCCTGCGGCGATCCGGGAGCGCGGCCTCGAAGAGCTGCGCAAGGCCGGCTGGGAAGGACTGTAACCATTACCTCTCCCTGTTGATCTCGGGTGTTCCCGAGATCCACCCCCAAATAACGCGCAAGTCGGGAGCACCTGACCTGCGTCGGGAAAGGTCGAGTGCGCGGCGCAAGTCGGATTGTTCCGACTTGCGGATTGTTCAGCCTGAACTCGGGCAGGCCCGAGTTCAGCGCACTGCGAAAGGGAATGTCGGCGGGCGAAGTAACCAGCAGCAGCCCCAGCGGCGAATTTCATCTTGAACCCGACCACCCCTCATCCGGCCGCTTCGCGGCCACCTTCTCCCTCCGTGGGGAGA
Source organism: Beijerinckiaceae bacterium (assembly GCA_036556825.1). GTDB lineage: Bacteria > Pseudomonadota > Alphaproteobacteria > Rhizobiales > Beijerinckiaceae > JAJKJG01. The sequence continues at coordinate 1,826 of DATBIR010000266.1, read as the reverse complement.
AGGTCTTGCTCCCGCCACCCCAGTACCTCGTAGGCGGGCATCGGCCTGTGAAAGCCTTTCAGCGTCAGCTCGCCCGCAAGGCGCGCATCGAGTTCGTCTTCGAGCGCGGTGAACACCCGCTGGCTGACCAGAATCTGGCCAGCCGCGGCTTCGCCGCACAGGCGCGCGGCGAGATTCGGCACCGTGCCGATCACGGAGTATTCGAGGCGGCCCTCGAAGCCGATCTGGCCGAGGGTGGCGTAGCCCTGGGCAATGCCGATGCCGAAGCCGAGCTCGTGGCCCTGCTTGCGCCATTTCGTCTCGAGCGTGCGCATGCAGGTGCGCATCTCCAGCGCCATGCGCACCGCCCGGGCCGGGTGATCCGGGCAGGGGACCGGGTCGTTCATCACGACCAGCAGCCCGTCGCCGAGGAAGCGTTCGAGGGTGCCGCCGTAGCGGAAGATCAGCGCGCCGAGGCAGGTGTGATACTCGCCCAGCACCGCCATGACCTCCTCGGGCTCGGCGGTCTCGGCGAAGGCGGTGAAGCCGCGCAGGTCGCAAAACATTACCGTGACGTCGCGGCGGTGGCTGCGAAGCACACTCTCGCCGCCGTCGGAGGAGACCAAGGCCTCGGCAATCTGCGGCGACAGGAAACGGCGCAGCCGGCCGATGCGCTCGATCTCGCCGACCTGCGCGGCGACGCGTTCCTCCAGCGCCGCATTCCACTCAGCGAGCTCGCGCGTCTGCGCCTGCACCGTGTCGGCCAGCGCCTTCTGGCGCAGCATCGAGCGCACCCGCGCCAGCAGGGCGGAATGCTCGAAGGGCTTCGTCAGGTAGTCGTCGCCGCCCGCATCCAGGCCTTCGACGACGTCCCTGGTATCGGCCTTGGCGGTGACCAGGATCACCGGGATGGCGCGCAACTCGGGATCCTGCTTGAGCTCGCGAACGACGCTGATGCCGTCGCGCTTCGGCATCATGATGTCGAGCAGGATGAGGTCCGGTCTGAGCGCGCGCGCCTTGGCGAGCCCGTCTTCGCCGTCGACCGCTTCCGCGACCGCATACCCTTGCGCCTCGAGGCGCATGCGCAAAATCTCGAGGTTTTCGGGCGTGTCGTCGACGGCGAGGACGAGGGGAGGGGTGTGCATGTCTCTATCCTGCGGACGGCGGAGCACTCATTCGATCACCTCGTCGGCGCGAGCGAGGATCGTCAGCGGGATCGTTAACCCGAGGGTCGCCGCAGTCTTGAGGTTCACGACAAGCTCGAGCTTGTCGGATTGCTGCACCATGGGCATCTCGCCCGGATTGCCACCGCGCAGCACCTTGCCGGCATAGCTTCCGATCTCGCGGAAGGCGTCGGCGAGGTTGGACCCGTAGCTGACCAGGCCGCCCGCGGTCACGAACTCCCGGAAAAAATATATCGACGGCAAGGAATGCAACGCGGCAAGTCCGACGATGCGATCATGGCGAGCGAAGAAATACGGATCAGCCGCAACGATCAGCGCATCGGCCCGATTGCGTGCCTCGCCCATTGCACGAGGAAGCTCGTCGTCGGCACCCGCTTCGATGACGTGCAGCGTAATCCCGAGGGCGCGAGCCCCGGCCTGAAGCTCTTGCATCTGGCGTTCGGAGTTCTCACGTCGCGGATTGGCGAGCATGGCAATGCGCTCGGCTGCGGGAACCAACTCGCGGAGAAGCTCGAGGCGCTTGCCCTCGGAGGCAGCGACGAGTTGCGCCACTCCCGTGACGTTGCCGCCCGGCCGGTTGATGCTGGCGACCAAGCCGAGACGCACCGGATCGTCGCCGGCCAAAATGATGACGGGAACAGTCGAGGTCGCGCGTTTGGCGAC
>DATBIR010000265.1:0-11048 GCA_036556825.1 Beijerinckiaceae bacterium | reverse complement strand
AGCCGCCGCCCTGGGCCATCATCACCGGCACCGCCACCTGCGTCATCAGGAAGATGGATTTGACATTGGTCGCGTAGACCCGGTCGAACTCTTCCTCCGTGACCTCCAGGATCGGCTTGTTGCGGTGCGTCCAGCCGGCATTGTTCACGACGATGTCCAGCCGGCCGCTGGCCGCCGTCGCCGCGCGGACCGCGGTCTCGATGTCCGCCCGTCGCGTCACGTCGCCTTGCACCGGCGTGGCCGACGCCCCGCATTCGCTGGCGACGCGCTCGGCGCCGCGCCCGTCAAGGTCGAGAAGGACAACCTGCGCGCCTTCCGCAACAAACTGCCGGACCGTCTCGGCCCCGAACCCCGAGGCACCTCCGGTCACCAGCGCCGACTTGCCTTTCAGTCGCATGCCTCTCCTCCCTTGCGCGGTCGCGCCGCCGGCGCAACGCCGCGCCTCACACCCACCGGAACACCGCCGCGGCGAATACCAGCGCGAGCGCCGTCGCGCCCCACAACGGCGGGCCGGCGACGGCGAGCCATGCGAGGTGGATATAGGCGGCCCCGAGGAGGGATATGAACAGGCGGTCGCCACGCGTCGTCTCGATTGCCAGCACGCCGCGTCGCGGCGCGCCGCCAGGCGAGCGCAGCTCCCACACCGTCATCACGGCGAGCAGGCCGGCGATGAAGGCGAAGAAGAGCGCCGTTTCCGGAGTCCACGCCATCCACGACAGGGCCGCCATCCGATCCTCCCCTGCCCTACACCCGCCCGAGGGCGAAGCCCTTGGCGATGTAGTTGCGCACGAAATAGATGACGAAGGCACCCGGAATGATGGTCAGGGTCCCGGCCGCCGCCAGCAGGCCGAGCTCGTAGCCCGAGCTGCTGGCGGTGCGCGTCATGGTGGCGGCGATCGGCTTGGCCGCAACCGAGGTCAGCGTCTTGGCAAGCAGGAGCTCGACCCACGAGAACATGAAGCAGAAGAAGGCCGCCACGCCGATGCCGGCAGCGATCGTCGGCACGAAGATGCGCAGGAAGAAGCGCCAGAATCCGTAGCCGTCGACATAGGCGGTCTCGTCGAGCTCCCTCGGCACGCTCGACATGAAGCCTTCGAGGATCCACACGGCGAGCGGAATGTTGAACAGGCAATGCGCCAGCGCCACCGCGATGTGCGTGTCGAACAGCCCGATCGCCGAATAGAGCTGGAAGAACGGCAGCGCGAAGACGGCGGCCGGCGCCATGCGGTTGGTCAGCAGCCAGAAGAACAGGTGCTTGTCGCCGAGGAAGCGGTAGCGCGAAAACGCATAGGCCGCCGGCAGCGCCACGCTCACCGAGATCAATGTGTTTATGACGACGTAGATCAGCGAATTCCGGTAGCCGTTGTACCAGGTCGGGTCGGTGAAAATCTTTTGGTAGTTTTCGAGGGTGAACCGGTTTGGCCACAGGGTGAACGTGCCCAGGATCTCGTTGGTGGTCTTGAACGACATGCTGACCAGCCAATAGATCGGCAGCATCAGGAACAGGATGTAAAGGGTCGGAACCAGCCACGCGAGCCGCCGCAGCCCCAGTCCTTGCCTTGCCTCGTCTCTCATCGTGCGTCCTCGCCTTTCGTCATCACCGTGTAGAAGATCCACGAGAGCAGCAGGATGATCAGGAAATAGATCAGCGACATGGCCGCGGCCGGGCCGAGGTCGAACTGGCCGAGCGCGATCTTGACGAGATCGATCGACAAGAGGGTGGTGGCGTTGCCGGGACCGCCGCCGGTCAGGACGAACGGCTCGGTGTAGATGTTGAAGCTGTCCATGAAGCGCAGGAGCACGGCGATCGTCAGCACCTTGCGCATCTTCGGCAGCTGGATGTAGCGAAACACCGCCCAGGCGGAGGCTCCGTCGATCCTCGCGGCCTGATAGAAGGCTTCCGGGATGGCGCTCAATCCCGCATAGGCCAGCAGCACCACGAGCGAGGTCCAGTGCCAGACGTCCATGGCGACCAGCGTCGCCCAGGCCGACAGCGGCTGCTGCGTGTAATTGTAGTTCAGGCCCATGCCGTTCAGCAGCCTGCCCAGCATGCCGATGTCGGGCAGCGCAAAGATGTTCCACATGGCGCCGACGACGTTCCACGGGATCAGCAGCGGCAGGGCCATGAGCACAAGGCAGACCGAGACCCATGGGCCGCGCCGCGGCATGGCGAGCGCGATGACGACGCCGAGCGGCACCTCGATGAGCAGGATGATGCCGGTAAAGGCGAGCTGACGCAGGAGCGAGGCATGGAAGCGGTCCGAATGCAGCACATCCTGAAACCACTTCACCCCCTCGAAGAAGAAGATGTTGTTGCCGAAGGTTTCCTGCACCGAGTAGTTCACCACCGCCATGAGCGGGATGACGGCGTTGAAGGCGACCAGCACGACCACCGGCAGAACGAACAGCCAGCCCTTCTGGTTTTCCGTCCTGGCGGCCATCGCGCTCACTCCACCAGCCAGCCGTCGGCGTAAAGCCGCGTGCGGGCGGCGTCGAAGCGTACGCGGGCGCCCTCTCCCGGCACCGCGGCGCCTTCGGCGACCAGCAGGTTGATGCGGCTGACGCCATGCCGCGCCTCGACGATGCGATGACGGCCGGCGTCGCTCACCTTGACGACCTCGACCGGCACGCCGTCGTCGCCGAAGCTCACGAATTCGGGTCGCACGCCGATCTCCGTGCGGCCGAGATCGAGGCCCGCCGCGGGCGGATTCTGGACCGTGATGCGCTGCTCCGCGAGCATCACCGCGCCCCGCTCGACGCGGCACGGCAGCACGTTCATGCCCGGCGAGCCGATGAAGTGGCCGACGAAGGTGTGGCGCGGCCGTTCGAACAGCTCGACCGGCGATCCGGTCTGCACCACCGTGCCCTCGTGCATGACGACGACCTTGTCGGCGAAGGTCAGGGCTTCGGTCTGATCGTGCGTGACGTAGATCATCGTGCGCGCGATGCGCTGATGCAGCTCCTTGAGCTTGGAGCGTAACTGCCACTTGAGATGTGGATCGATCACGGTCAACGGCTCGTCGAACATGATCACGTTGACGTCCGCCCGCACGAGTCCGCGGCCCAGCGAGATCTTCTGCTTGCCGTCCGCCGTCAGCCCGGCAGCGCGCCTGCCGAGCATCCCGTCAAGGTCGAGCATGCGCGCGATGTCCTTGACCCGGATGTCGACCTCGCGCTCGGCGATGCCGCGGTTGCGCAACGGGAAGGCGAGGTTGTCGTAGACGCTCATGGTGTCGTAGACGACCGGGAATTGGAACACCTGCGCAATCCGGCGCCTTTCGGTCGGCACGTCGGTCAGATCGACATCGTCGAAGAGAACGCGTCCTTCGGTCGGGCGCACCAGGCCGGAGATGATGTTGAGCAACGTCGTCTTGCCGCATCCGGACGGGCCGAGCAGCGCATAGGCTCCGCCGTCCGACCACTCCATGTCGAGGCGTTTCAAGGCCCAGTCGTCATCGGTGCGCGGTCGCGGATGATAGCTGTGCCTGAGGTTTTGAAGCGTGATCCGCGCCATCGTCGCCTCTCACGACGTCCATGGCCTGGGCACGGGATGGCGGCGCGGCGTCACGGCGCCACCAGCGTGCCGTCGGCACCGAAATACATGCATTGGTCGACATCAAGGTTGAACCGTGCCGTGGCGCCGACCTCGATGGCGCGCACCCCATGCGACTGTGACACCCAGGTCAACGGCCCGTGCGAGAAATGGATCACGCTCTCGGAGCCGCTCAGCTCGGCGATCAAGACCTTGCCGTCCAGCGGCGCGGCGGCAGGGCCGTCAGCCTCCGGCCTGATGTGATGCGGCCGGATGGCAACCGTGTAGAGGCCGTCCGGCCGGTCGCGCATGACGGCGCTGGCCGGCCACTGAACGCCGTCGCCGAGAAGGATGCGGTCCCCCCGCTTGGTGACGGGAGCGGTGTTGATCGGCGGATTGGAGAAGACTTGCGCCGTCGCCAGGTTGGCCGGCCGGCGATACACGCTTGCCGTCGGCCCGAACTGGGTGATCCTCCCCTCGTGCAACGCGGCCGTATGCCCGCCGAGGAGCAGGGCCTCGGTCGGGTCGGACGTGGCGAACACGACCGTGCAGCGACGCCCCGCGAAGAGCCTTGGCAGCTCGTCGCGCAACTCCTCCCTGAGCTTGAAGTCGAGATTGGCGAGCGGCTCGTCGAGCAGGACCAGCGCCGCGTCCTTGACGAGGGCGCGCGCCAGCGCGGTGCGCTGCTGCTGGCCTCCCGAGAGCTCGGCCGGCCGCCGCCCCAGCATCGGCGTCAGCCGCAGCAGCTCGGCCATGCGGCGCACACGCGTGTCGATCTCCGCCCGCTTGAGCCCGGCGACGCGCAGCGGCGAGGCGATGTTCTCGAAGACCGAAAGATTCGGATAGTTGATGAACTGCTGGTAGACCATGGCGACATTGCGCTTCTGCACGGGAAGCCCGGTGACGTTGCGCCCGTCGAACCAGACCTCGCCCGCGCTCGGCCGCTCGAGCCCCGCCATCAGCTGCATCAAGGTCGTCTTGCCGGCCAGGGTCGTGCCGAGCAGGATGTTGAAGCCGTTCTCGGCGAGAACGAGGTCAGTCTCGTGGATGTGCGTCTCGGCGCCGACGCGCTTGACCACGCCTCTCAATTCAAGGGTCACGTCACGGTCCCCGACCCGCTCACGAGCGATGCTGCCGTGCAGGCCTGTGAGTATCGGTCAAGAGCGCCGCGCCGGGAAGCGGGGATGGCGGGGCGCCGGCATGCGAGGCGCCGATAACCGCCGGCGTGACGGGACGGCCCGGCCGCAAACAAAGGCCGGGCCGGACGCGCGCTATTTCCAGCGCTTGACGAGCTCGTCGTAATCGACCGTCTGGCCCTTGGGCTTCTCGTTGGCGAGCAGCGCCTTGGGACCATCCGGCCGTCCGAGCCACTCTTTCGGGTTCTTCTCCGGGTTGAGGCGCGGGCCGCAGCCGCCGTAGACATTCGCCTTCTTGTCGACCTCCTCCATGCGGGCCATCACCTGGTCCATCTCCCGCGCCAGGCGATCCATCGCCTGCTGCGGCGTGAAGGCGCCGGAATTCACATCGCCGATATTCTGCCACCAGAGCTGCGCGAGCTTGGGATAATCCGGCACGTTGACCCCGGTCGGCGTCCAGCGCACGCGGTCGGGCGAGCGGTAGAACTCCACGAGGCCGCCGAGCTTCGGGGCACGCTCCGTGAACGAGGCATGGCGGATATCGCTGTCGCGGATGATGGTGAGCCCCACATGGCTCTTCTTCAGCGACACGGTCTTCGAAACCGTGAACTGGGCGTAGAGCCAGGCCGCCTTGCGGCGCGCCAGCGGCGTCGAGTTGAACAGCGTCCACGATCCGGCGTCCTGGTAGCCGAGCTTCATGCCCTCCTGCCAGTACGGGCCGCGCGGCGAGGGAGCCATGCGCCACAACACGTTTCCGTCCTTGTCGACGGTATTGTTGCCCTCGCTCTTCGGCTTGACCATCTCGGCCGTGAAGGCGGTGTACCAGAAGATCTGCTGCGCCACGTTGCCTTGCGACAGCGCCGGCAGCGACTGGTAGAAGTCGTAGTCGGCGGCGCCAGGCGGCGCGTATTTGCGCAGCCACTCGTCCCATTTGCGGATTGCGTAGACGGCGGCAGGGCCGTTCGCCTCCCCGCCGCGGCTGACGGAGGCGCCTGCCGGATTGCAGCTGCCCTCCTCCATGCGGATGCCCCACTCGTCGATCGGGCGGCCGTTGGGCAGGCCTTTGGAGCTGGCGCCGGCCATCGACAACCAAGCATCCGTCATGCGCCAGCCGAGGTCGGGCGCGCGCTTGCCGTAATCCATGTGGCCATAGATGCGGACGCCGTCGATCTCCTTGACGTGCACGGAGAAGAACTCGGCGATGTCCTCGTAGGCCGACCAGTCGAGCGGGACGCCGAGGTCGTAGCCGTAAAGCTCCTTGAACTTCTCCTTGAGATCCTTGCGCTGGAACCAGTCGTAGCGGAACCAGTAGAGGTTGGCGAACTGCTGGTCGGGAAGCTGCCAGAGCTTGCCGTCCGGGCCCGTCGTGAAGGATTTTCCGATGAAGTCGTCGACGTCGAGCGTCGGCAGCGTCACGTCCTTGCCCTCGCCGGCCATCCAGTCGGTCAGGTTGACCGCCAGCCTCAGGCGCGAATGCGTGCCGATCAGGTCGGAATCGTTGATATAGGCGTCGTAGAGATTGCGGTTGGTCTGCATCTGGGTCTGCACCGCCTGGACGACTTCGCCCTCGCCCAGAAGCTGGTGGTTGACCTTGATGCCGGTGATCTCCTCGAACGCCTTGGCGAGCGTGCGCGCCTCGTATTCATGCGTCGGGATGGTCTCCGACAGCACGTTGATCTCCAGGCCGCGGAAGGGCGTCGCGGCCTTCACGAACCATTCCATTTCCTGGAGTTGCTGCTCTTTGGTGAGCGTCGAGGGTTGAAACTCGCGGTCCACCCACCGCCTGGCTTCTTCCATGCCGGCGAGGGCCTGGCTGCCGCCGATCGCGAGCGCCGCGAGGGCGGCCATGGCCGTCAATCGTCCCGTCATTGGATCCTCCCAAGGAAGTTCTTTTCGCGACTAGAGACGAACTGCCACGCTACATACGAAGCGAAACGAATGCAATCGGAACGGGCGCTGCCGGTGCGTAACCGTCGATATTTCGGCTGTTCATCGCAGCTCGATGACTTCGCGGCCGAAACGTTCCCGCTGCCGCGCCGCGCGAAATCCGCGAGATCCGTCAGCGCGATAACGTGCAGATCCAGCTCGTCGGCGCGGCTCGATGAACGGCAGTGGTGCATGCCTGCGGGATACACCAGCCGGACGGGCACAGGGCTGGCGCACCATCCGCAACGCGCTCTACGCTGCTTGCGAGTCAGAAACGGGAGGAAGCGATGCCGACACGGATGCTCCGGCCGGCCGAGGCGGTGCCGCTGGATAACGACGTCTTGCGCGGCTGGTCGGAGATCCCGACGACGATCGCGTCCGACGTGTCCGGGGGGCGCCTGCTGCTGGACCCGGAAATACGGCCGCTGCGACCGCTCGTCGGCACCCGGCTGCTCGGCCCGGCGGTGACGGCCTGGTGCGAGCCGGCGGATATCGGCGCCGCCATTCACGCCATCGAGGCGGCCGGGCCCGGAGACGTCGTGGTGATCGACGCGGGCGGCAGCCTTCAGACCGCGGTCGTGGGCGAGCACCTGTGCGGCGTCGCCCGCCGCAGGGGCGTCGCCGGCCTCATCGCCAACGCCGCCGTCCGCGACGTCGCGGCGCTGGCTGCGTGGCCGAACTTCCCGGTCTTCGCGCTCGGAGCAACCGCCCGCGGCCCGGTGTCGGTGGAGCGCGGGACCGTGAACGACCGCATCGTCTGCGGCGGCGTGGCGGTCAACCCGCATGACCTCGTGCTCGCCGATGACGACGGCGTGATCGTGATTCCGCGCGAGGAGGCGCAGCCTCTGCTGGCCAAGGCCCGCGACAAGCTCGCGCTCGAGCAGGAATGGGACAGGCGCCTTTCGGCAGGCGAGTCGATGTTCGCGGTGTTCGGCATCCCTGCCGCCTGACGTCGTGCCAGCCGCGAAGACTGCGCGCAGCGCCACCGGCGGCGACGCGGCAGACGCGCTGCGTCACGGCTTCGACGCGTCGAGCGACATGCTCTCGCGGCGCGCCGGCGGGCGGTTCATGGCGCCCTGTGCGCGTCAGCCGTGCGCGCCCTTGCCACCCATCCCTGGCAGCGAGCCCGCCCCGGTTGCGACGGGCGCATGACCGGCCGTTCTTAACCTGTATGGCCGGGCCACACAAAAATGCCCCAACTCGCTCCTTGAACAGCCACGCTTCAAACATGCTCCACGGCGACGTTGCCGGCGCGAGGGGGCGCAGCGAGATGAGGGTTTCGATGTGGCAACCTCAGCCTGACTTCGTCCAGGTGCCCGCAGCTGGACGCATCGCCGTCGATCCGGATGGCGCCGCCGCCGGACCAGGGGTGATCGGTGCGCGCGGCCTGGTCGGCCGCACGGTGGCGGAGGTCGAACGCGACCTCATCCTTGTGACTCTTGACCACTGCGTCGGCAACCGAACCCACGCCGCCAGGATCCTGGGCATCTCGGTCCGCACGCTGCGCAACAAGCTCGGCGAATACGCGAGCGCCGGCGTCGACGTGCCGCAAAATCTCTGCGACCGCAGACCCGACCGGCCCGGGCAGCGGCGCCGCCGAGCTGTCCGGTGACGGGGCGGGCGCACGACATGCGGCGCGGGAGCCTGGTCGGCTATGGCGGGAGCCTCGTTCGGCAAAGATCGCCAGGGTGATGGTCCTGCGCGCTTCGCCTGCGAGGCTTGTGAAGGATACGATCGGCATCGTGCGCTCCAGGAGAAGCACAACGGAGCATTTCAAGCTCGAGCCAGCCTGCCTGACTGCTGATGGGCCTTGAGTGGCGGCGGCTCTCGAGCGTGATGCGGCGAAGTGTAGACCACTTCGCCGCATCGAGGTCCTGACCCGGATATGATCCGGGATCTCGCGGTTCACGAGCGAACAGAGCGACGCGACTTGCTCTGCAAGCGATCGCCTTCTAAGCCGTGCCTTCTTCGCGCGCCTGTCTTCGAAACCTCGCCGCCGCCGTTGCACAAACCGAGCGTACGTGACGGCAGACGTCGCGAACCGACGGATAGGGCTGTGCGACAGGAGGCACATCGGGCGGCGTGGCCAAGGGAACGGCGACGGCCTGATCCGTGGTCTCGCGCTGGCGCTCGACCGGCACAGGATTGCGGAAGCCGACGGTACCGACCAGCCGGTCATGCTCGTCATAAACGCATACGAGCCAGGATTCCCAGTCCTCATAGTCGGGCACGCTGTGCATCAGGCGCTCGGACAACGCCGAGGCGTAGCGCAACGCCTCCTCGCGGGTCTCAGCCCTGACGCCCTGTCCGTCGAGAACGATATCGATGCCGTCCGTGCAGTGAAGAAAGTATCGGTGCATTGCTCTCTCGTCGATGTGAGTGGCCGGAACGATTCTGATGGATGGAGAGAACCCGCTGGCGGGAGGGTGTTGTCGACCGGCGCGGCGTCGCCGCCTGCCGGTCCCTGCCGTCAACCGGAGCATGCCGATCTCCGGCGCATCCTGCGCGTTCGAGTCGGCTCTCACCATGCGAGTTGAGCCGCGCAGCATGTCCCGAGCGTGACGGGGGTGAGTTTGCGCTGCGACAGAAACGTGTTTGGCGCGCCGCAGGTGTAAACGAGAGGTAAATGGCGCCACTCGCGCCGGGACCGATGCGCTTGGCCGTGCCGCGCTGCGCTGCGCCTGTTGCGTGGGGCGTTGCGACAGCCTATCGGCGCGGGCGGACGCGCACCTTCAGCGGAGCTTGTACAGATAGGCGATCATGTCGCGCGCATGCTCGTCGCTGACGCCGAGATCCGGCATCGCGCTGAGCGGCTTCACCGATTGCGGGTGCTGGATCCAGAGCCGCATGTTGGCCGGCGTGTTCGACAGCACGCCGGCGATGTAGACGCGCTTCGCCACACCATCGAGCGGCGGCCCGACGAGCGCCGGGGGACCGCTGACCCCGGGGATTTCGTGGCACATGTTGCAGGCGTATTGATGCAGGGCGAGCCGGCCTCGTGCCGGGTCGCCGACATGTCCCTTCGCCGCAGCCGGGGCGATGGCTTTCGCCGGCGAAACGGGTCTTTGCGCCATGCGTGCGTAGTCGGCCGGCGACAGGTCCGGCAACGTCCGCAGGAAGGCCACCACTGCCCAGATGTCGTCGTCCGGCATGCGGAATTCCCAGGCGGGCATCGCGGTCATTTTCATGCCGTGCCGCGTCACCCAGTAGAGGGAGCGGGCATCCCAAAGTCGCGCCGTTTCCGCGAGCGGCGGCGGAGCCGGCGTGAGCCCGTAAGCGAAATTGTCCGCCGCGATGCCTGGGGCGCCATGGCATTGCACGCAGTTCGCGCGATACAGGTCGAGGCCGCGCGCGATGATCCCGGGCCGGGAGAGATCAGGAACGATGATGTCGTCCGTCCGGCGCTCGATCGACCTCACGCCGACCCATTGCAAGATCGTATAGAATGCCTGGGAGTGCGGCGAAGTGGCCGCCACATTGTACAGTCCCGAATGCACGAACAAAGCGGCGGCGAGGCCACCTGTGATCGCGAAGGCCCCTGCCGCCGTGAGCAGCGCCTTGGACAGCTTCTTCACGTTCATCGGCATCGGCTCCAGGTTGCGGCGTTTCGCAAAGGCGTGAAGACATATCGCATCCTTGAGGCATGATCCGGCAACAGCCTGCTCCCGGACTTTGATCCCGGGTGGCCGAAAAAGGCTTGTCCCCGAGTTGATCCGGGATCATGCGACGCAAAAAGATCAGGGCGGGATCGCTGCGATCCGGAACCGATCCCCATCTGGATGTTTTCCATGGACATCAACGAAGCCGGGTGGCGGTCATGACGGACGGCCGGGGAGCCGATCTCGACGAAGGACGAAGGCCGGAGCCGGCCGGAGCCGACCGGCGGTCCCGCGAGCGGGCAGCGCGGCCGCCGCGCGCGCTGCTGCTCGCCAATCGCAAGAGCCGGCGCGGCGCCGAGCTCGTCGACCCCGCCGCCGAGCGGCTGCGCGGTCACGGCATCGACGTCCTGCTCGCAGACTGCACCACGCGCGAGGACCTGGCGGAGCAGATTCTCCGGCACGCGTCCACGATCGACCGGGTTGTCGTCGCCGGCGGCGATGGCACCATGAACGCCGCGGCCCCCGTCCTGGTCGGCACGGGCCTTCCTCTCGGCATCCTGCCCGCCGGCACCGCCAACGATCTCGCCCGCACCCTCGGCATTCCGGAGGACGTCGAGACGGCGGCGCGGATCATCGCCGAGGGGCATAACCGAACCATCGATCTCGGCACGGTCAACGACCATCCGTTCTTCAACGTCGCCAGTATCGGGCTCAGCGTCGAGCTGACGAAGGTGCTGACGCGCGACTTCAAGCGCCGCTACGGCAAGCTCGGCTACGGGCTTGCCGCCTTTCGCGTCCTGGCGCGCGCCCGTCCGTTCCGCGCGACCATCCGCAGCGACGACGACCTCGTGCGCG
>DATBIR010000264.1:0-34337 GCA_036556825.1 Beijerinckiaceae bacterium | reverse complement strand
TCGATCGCGCCGACACGTCGACGCTGCCGGGCTGGTCGTAGGCGGTGCCGTCGCTGAACAGAACCTGGACCTTCAGATCTTCTTCCTTGATCGGCGTCGGCAGCCGTTCATTGAGCTGCCGGAAGGCCTGGTATTCGGTGTCGGTGACGGAGAAATTGACGTAGGCCGGGTCAAGTTGCGTGATCGTGGTGAGCACGGTCTGCTGCGCCAGGATCAGCGTGCCCTCGGGGGGCGAATGAAGGCTCGTGATGCCGGTGACCGGAGCCGTGACGGTCGTGTAACCGAGGTTAAGCTGGGCCCCGCGGATCTCGGCCTGGGCGAGCTGGATGGCCGCCTGCGCCTGCTCGCGCGCGGCGCGCACGTCGTCGAGCTGCTTGTCGGTCGCGACGCCTTTCTTGAACAGCTCATCGATGCGCTTGTAGTTCTCCTCGGCCTGCCGCAGGCTCGCCTGCGCCTGCGCGAGCTGGGCCTGCCCGCGCGCCAGCGCGACCTCATAGGTGCGCGGATCGATGCGGAACAGCAACTGCCCCTGCTTGACCTGCGCGCCTTCGTTGAATTCGCGCTTGAGAAGGACGCCGCTGACCTGCGGGCGGATCTCGACGTCGCGAAAACCGGCCACCCGGCCCGCGTAGGTCAGCGTGAGCGGAACCTCGGCGGCGCGCGTCTCGATCACGCCGACCTCGGCTGGCGGTGGCGCCGCCGCAGGCGCCTGTGCGGTCGTCGCGCCCGAAGCCTGGTGCCGCACGTACCAGTAATAAGCACCCGCCGCCGCAAGAGCGGCTGCGACAAGGATGAGGATGGCTCGCCTGATCACGGTTTTGTCCTGTTCACGATACGGGCGCCGGTGACGCCGCCACGCCGGTTTCATCCAGACGGACACGCGCGGGCGAGCGAAATAGCATCACAAGAGGCGCGGCACGACCTCGCGATGGCGCCTCACGGTTGCAGCCCGCGCATGCGCAGGCGGCTATTCGACCGGCTCTCCCGCGGCGCTCCAGTCCTTGAAGCCACCCTTATAATGCTCACGCAAGTCGAGCCCGGCCGCCCGGGCAAACTCGACGGCACGCAACGAGCGGACGCCGGCGGCGCACGAGAACACGATCCGTTTCCCCTGCCCGACGGGCAGGGCTGCCGGATCGAAGCGGGACAGAGGATGCGAGACCGAGCCGGGAATGTGACCGGCGGCGAATTCGTGCGGCTCGCGCACGTCCACGACGAGCATCGAGCCGTTCTCAAGTCCGCGCTTCACCTCGTCCCGATCGATGTCGATGATTGCAATGTCGCTCATGCCGTTCCTGTTCCAGATGCAGCAGCCATTATCGCAGGGACGAGTCTCGCCGTCAGCTTCAGCGCGTGCGTCCGACATCCGCGACGTCGACGCGCACGGTGACCGTGCGCCCGGCCCGTTCAACGGTGAGCTCGACGGGCTTGCCGATGCCCGCCGCCTCGATCGCCTTGGCGAGATCGGACAGACGCCGCACCGGCCGCCCGTTTGCCCCGACGATGATGTCGCCGATCTCGCCCGTGCGCTGATCGACGCCGCGCAGCCCCGCCCGGGCGGCCGGCGAGTTCGGCACGGTTTGCCAGACCACCACGCCTTCGATGCCGGCCGTCATCTCCTCGTCGGCCGCCATGATTCCAATGCCCGGATTTGGCACCCTGCCGGCGCGGATGAGCTCGGGTACGACGCGGTTGACGATGTCGACGGGAATGGCGAAGCCGATGCCCGCCGACGTGCCGGACGGCGACAGGATGGCCGTGTTGACGCCGATCAGGCGTCCGGCCGAGTCGAGCAGGGGCCCGCCCGAGTTGCCGGGGTTGACGGCCGCGTCGGTCTGGATGACGTCGGAGATCTCGCGGCCCCCGCTCGTCGGCAGGCGCCGCTGCAAGGCGCTGACCACGCCCGTGGTGAGGGTCTGGTCGAGACCGAACGGGTTGCCGATGGCGAAGGTGGCCTGGCCGACCTTGAGGTCGCTCGAGGATCCCACGGGAACCGGAGGCGGCAGCTGGCGGGGGCGCGCCATGCGCAAAACGGCGAGATCGTAGCTCGGCGCCGCTCCGACCACCTCGGCCTGCACCCGCTCGCCCGATGACAGTTGGATCGTCACCGGTCGGGCGCCTTGGACGACGTGATTGTTGGTGACGACGTGCCCGGCCTCATCCCACACGAAGCCGGTGCCTGACTGGACGCCGCCTCCTTCCGGGCCTTCCCCGCCATCGAATGGCAAGCTGCGCCGGGCCGGACGGGCATAGACGTGCACGACCGAGGGCGAGACGCGTTCGAACACGGCGGTCGCGGTGCGCTCCCATTCGGCGAGGTCGCCGCGCGGCGTGACCGGGCGCGGCGTCTCCGCGGCGAGGAACAGCCGCGTCACGTAGGGCTCCAGCACATAGGCCCCGACGAGGAGGAGCAGCGCCGCTATGGCAAAGCGGGTGAAGCGGTCCGACAAGGCAGCGCCTCCTGACAGCGTTCCGGCCGCGACCGGCCGGACTCGGGCCTCGGTAACCTCGAAGCCGGAAATTGGCTATTTGAAATGGGGAGCGCTGGTGCGCGCGCCCAGGGTTGAGCATGCGCGCCGCCTACGGGGCGCGCAATCGCCGTGACTTTCTCCCTCGATGCTTTCATACTCCCGCATGGAGTCCGGTCGTCGGCAGGCGCATATGCCGGCGGTTGCAGGGCTCCGAGGGAAGGCGTTTCATGGCCCGCGCAGCCCAATCCCAAACCACTGTCGAAACCATCGCGATGCTTGCCGAGCAGATCGCGCAGGCGGCTCCGGAATGCGCCACCCAGGCCATGCGGATCATCGAACTGGTGAACGATCTTTGTGCGGAGCCGGACCGGGCCCTGGTCAAGGACGTCATCGAGGCGGAAACCGCCGACGCCGACCTGTCGAACGCGCGGATCGAGACCGCCGCCGACGCGGTCATGAAGGCCGTCAGGAGCCGGCCTTAGGGCGAGCCGTAGGCGGAGATGTTAACCCTGGCTGAGCAGGACCATGATCGAGGTCGTCAGCGTGGTCGTGATCATGAAGCCCAGCAGGGCCCCGGCGAAAGAGACGTGCTGAACCTGCACCCCGGCCTCCGGGGTAGCCTGTGCCTTTGATTGCACTTCGGTCTGAGCTTCCGCAGTCATTGTCCCGTTCATATCCATCGCCGTTGCCTTTCGACCCACAACAACCTTGCAGGTTCGAGAGTTCCCCAGCTTGACGAAAGAATATGTGTGTTGCCGCACATTCGAACTCGAATCGGGTATAATCGTTAACGGCCGGATGGGCCGATTGCGCGCGCAGATGCAACGACGGGCGTCCGACCTGTGTCATAACGGGTGCGACGTGCTTTCGGACCGCGTAAAGCTCGAACAGGAACTCAAGGCTCTCGACCTGCAACAGCAGCAGCTGGAGGCACGGCTCAGGGAAGCGCGGAACCGCCAGCGCTACAGCCGGGAGCCGGAGGTCGCGGCGCACGCCGTCGCCGAGGAAGAAGTCCTGATCAAGGAACTCGACCACCTGATGACCCGGTCGCGGGCCGTCGAGGGCCGCCTGCTTCTGGCCAAGTCCGGGCGAACGACCCCCTGGAGCTAGCGCTTATCCCGCCCCGCCAGGGGAGGGCGGACCCGGGCAGGCGCGCAAGCCCAAAGTTCGGCCTTTCCTGCGCAAGTCGGCAACAGCCGGGTTGCGGTGGCAGGCCCGACTTCGGTGCCTGGTGGGGTGGAAGCGCGACGCCTGATGTCGGCGCTGCCGCCCCTCCCCCGGTCGGACTCACCGACCCGGCCCTCCCCTCGCGGGGAAGGACTGGCACCTCAGGCCAGCGCCTTCTTGACCTTTTCGGGGGTCAAAGGCAGTTCGCGCAGGCGCACGCCGACCGCATCGGCGATGGCGTTGGCCAGAGCCGCCGCCGTCGGGCCTTGAGACGCCTCCCCGGCCCCGAGGAAGGGCTGGCCGGGCCGGTCGACGATCTCGACCTCGACCGGGGGCACCTCCGAGAAGGTCAGAATCGGGTAGCTGTCCCAGTCGCGCGACAGGACGCGCCGATCGTCGAAGCGCACCTCCTCCTTGAGCGTCCAGCTGAGCGACTGGATCAGCCCGCCTTCGAGCTGGTTGGCAATGCCGTCGGGACTCACGGCTTCGCCGGCATCGCCGGCGACGACCGCCCTGACGACCTTGACCGCCCCGGACGCCCGGTCGACCTCGACCTCCAGGCACACCGCGCAATACGTGGCGACCGTCTTGTAGCGCGCGTAAGCGATGCCGCGGCCGCGGCCGGGCGATTTCGAAAACTTCGCCCAGCCGAAGCGCTCGGCCGCCTTGCGCATCACCGCCCGCCCGCGCTCGTCCGGCGTCTGCCGCAAGCGGTATTCGAGGGGATCGGCGCCCGCCGCCAGGGCCAGCTCGTCCATGAAGGACTCGATGGCGAAGACGTTGGCGTAGGCGCCGAGGCCGCGATGCGAGGACACGCGCAGCGGCATCTCGGTGATGAAGTGGGTCGTGACCTTGTGGCCGGGGAAGCCGTACAGGGCGATGGCGTTGCGGTCGGCCGCGAAGTTCGGCGGGCCGCCGTTCTGCGGCTCGGGCATTGCGAAGGCATTGGCCAGCATGCGCCCGGTCAGAAGGTTGCCCGGATTGCCGCCCGGGCGCGTGCCGTGCGGCGTCGACCACAGCTGGTAATCCCAGTCGAGGACGTCGCCTTTGCCATCGAGTCCGGCCTTGACCTTGAGCACCATCGCCGAGCCGTACGGCTCCCACGCGTGCTCGTCCTCGCGCATCCATTGCACGCGCACCGGCCGGCCCGGCAACTCGCGGGCGAGCAGCGCGGCGTCGGCAGCGGCGTCGTCGGCGCCGTTATGGCCGTAGCAACCCGCCCCGTCGCGATGCCGGCAGCGTACCTTCGCCGGCGGCAGCCCGACCATGTGGGCGATCGCCACCGCCGTCTCGAAGACGCTCTGGCTGTGCGTGTCGATGGTGAGGATGTCGTCGCGCATCTCGGCGATCGCAGCCGAAGGCCCGATCGAGGCATGCATCTGATACGGGCGCCGATATGTGGCTTCGAGCACCCGCGCCGGGGCCGGGCCTTCGCCGCGCGCATCCGACTTGATCGCGATGTCGCGCGTCTTCTGCGCGAGCAACCAGTCGTAGATGCCGGCATGGGTGGGAAGCGCCTGCCGCTCCTCCCAGCGCGCGGCCTGGCGCAGCGCCTTGGCGGCGGCGATCGCCTGCCATTCCTTCTCGGCGACCACGGCGAGGAAATCGCCATTGCGCACGACGCGGATGACGCCGGGCATGGCTTCGACGGCCGCCGTGTCGACGCCGACCAGGCGCGCGCCGTAAGCGGGCTGGCGCACGACGCGGCCATGCACGAGCCCGTCCGGCCGCAGATCCTGCACGAAGGCCGCCTCGCCGGTGACTTTCGCGGGCAGGTCGATCCGCGGCACCGACTGGCCGATATAGCGCCGCTGCCGGATCGGCTTGGGCTTGATCGACGCCGTCGCGTCACGCTCGAGCTTACGTCCCCCCAGCAGCTCCCAATACGTGGTGCTGCGGCTGCCCTCGCGCTCGGTCACCGTGCCGTCCTTGACCTCGAGACGCTCGGCCGGCAGGCCGAGATGCTCGGCCGCCATTTGCACGAGGATGTGGCGGACTTCGGCGGCAGCCAGGCGCACCGCGGTGCCGCCATTCGGCATGGAGAAGCTGCCGGCGGTCGTGCCCTCGTTGGGACAGAGGCCGGTGTCGCCGGAGATGACCCTGACGCGGCCGATGTCGACATCGAGCTCGTCGGCGCAGAGCTGGGTGAAGGCGGTGAGGATGCCCTGGCCGAGCTCGACCTTGCCGGTCAGGAGCGTGACCGTGCCGTCGGCATTGATGCGGATCCAGGCGTCGAGCTTGCGGTTGGACGAAAGGCTGCCGGGCAGGCGCGGCGCCGGCGACTGACCCAGGGCCGGCACGCCGGCGAGGCTGAAGGCGAGCGCGAAGGAGCCGGTCGCCTTGAGCAACGAGCGGCGGTCGAGAACGGTCGTGCTCATCGGGCCATCTCCGCGGCTGCGCGCTTCACGGCGCGAACGATGCGATTGTGCGACCCGCAGCGGCACAGGTTGCCGTCGAGGGACGCGCGGATGTCCGCGTCGGAGGGGTTGGGAGTCTCGGCCAGCAGCGCCGCCGCCGACATGACCATGCCCGGCAGGCAGTAGCCGCACTGGCCGGCCTGCTCGGCAAGAAGCGCCTTCTGCAGCGGATGCAGGTCGCCGTCGGGCTTGCGCAGGCCCTCGAGCGTGGTGACGGACTTGCCGACGACGTCCTTGACGGCCAGCGAACAGGAGCGGAGCGGCGTTCCTTCGACGAGCACAGTGCAGGCGCCGCATTGGCCGAGGCCGCAGCCGAACCGCGCACCGTTCAGCTGGAGCTCGTCCCTGAGGGCATAGAGCAGCGGGGTGTCGCCCGGCACATCGACCGGTCGCTCGCTGCCGTTGACCGAAAGCGTGACAGCCATGGGGGCTCCTCCTTGCCGTTCTTACGAATGACGAGCGACGCGACGCGCCGCCATCACATCATTTCTTCAGCGCATTGGCGAGATAGCTCTCGTCGACATAGCGGCCAGGATCTGACAATTCCTTGCGCGGCTGCGCATATCTCGAGCGCAGCATCAGCACGGTGCGCAAGCCGTCGCGGTCGACCTTCAAGTCGCGATACATGCCTTCCCTGGGATCGAGCAGGACCTGGTAGGCGCGTTCCGCCCCCGGCCTTTCCATGCCGCGCATGCGCGCCGTCAAGAGCGTGATCGCCTCCTCCTTGTTGGCGGGCTCGCCGAGCCAGGCGACCGCCTGATGGAAGGCGCGGATGAAGCCTTCGAGGTCCTTGCGCCTCTCGCCGGCATGGTCGCGCCTCGCCGCCCCGACGATCCCCTGATAGGCGCCGAGCACCTCCTTGATGCGCGCGAGGCGCTTGTAGCCGCGCGCCTCGGCCACGAGATCGAGCGGCGCGTTGAGCAGCGTGCCGTCCTGCTCCTTCTTGAGCAGCGCCTCGAGGCGCTGTGCGCCGCCGCCGACGCGCACGAGCTTCACGTCGTTCTCGACGTTGTTGCGGGCGAGCAGATCGCGCAGCACGAAGGCAAAGCCGGTGGTCATCGCATCCACCGACAGCGTCTTGCCCTTGAGGTCGGCGAAGGAGTTGATCTCGGGCATGACCATGAGGCTGAGAAGGCCGTTGTCGACCCCGAACAGCGCCACGAAATCGGTCGGCCCGCCGAGATCGGCTTCCCCCTGTCCTTCGTTATAGGCGACGATGTTGTCGACCCCGGCGAGCGCGAGGTCGTAGCGGCCGGCGTGCAGATTGCGCGCCAGCTCGACCGAGTTCGGCGTGATGTCGAGCGTCACCTCGACGCCTTCCTTCTTGAAGAAGCCCTTCTCCTGCGCGACCCAATACGGCCAGTTGGACGCGCCGGCGAAGGCCACGACCTTGATCGGCCCGGCGGTGGCAGCGGCTGATGCGAGGATTCCGCCAGCCGTCGCAACGGCCGCCACGAGACGCCGGAACGGCCCGCGCAACACCTTCATCGTTTCCTCCCGATGCGTCGCGCCGCGTGCCGGCGCAGATCGTTCGCTGGTCGAGAGCGGGATCGCGTCGAGGTGAAACGAGTCCCGCCCTGATCGTCGCCTTAGCCGCCCTGCTTGGGAAACAGCGCGCCGTAGCGCTCCGTGTCGGTGCGCAGGACCTCGCTGAACTTTTCCGGCGTCGACGACACGAGCTCGGCGCCTTGCGGCTCGAAGCGCGCCTTCATGTCGGGCGCCTGCACGGCCGCGGCGATGTCCTTGCTGATCTTGTCGACGATCGGCTTCGGCGTGCCGGCGGGCACCAGGATGCCGAACCACGCGTCGTAGGTGAATTCGGGCAGGCCCGCTTCGGCGAAGGTCGGCACGTCCGGAAGCTGGGGCATGCGCTTGTTGCCCGTCACCGCGAGGGCGCGCAGCTTGCCGCCCTGGATCAGGTCGCCGCCAACGTTGAAGAAGGTGAACGCCATGGCGACGTCGCCGCGGATCACGGCCGTCTGCGACTCGGGCAGGCCGCGATGCGGGACGACGACGAGGTTGGTCTTGGTGACCTGCTTGAACAGCTCGGCGGCGATGCCGGTCGAGCTGCCAAGACCGGCCGAGCTGTAGTTGAGCGCGCCCGGCTTGGCCTTGGCCGCGTCGATCAGGTCCTTCAGGGTCCTGGTCGGCGCGTCCGGCGGCACGACCAGGATCGACGGCGTCGAGGCGACCGGCGTGACCGCGACAAAGTCCTTGAGCGGATCGAAGGCGGCGTTGGGGTTGACCGCCTTGGTGACGGTGTGCCCGTTCGACGTCAGCATGACCGTGTAGCCGTCGGGGGCTGCCTTGGCGGCGCCGGCCGTGCCGGCGATTCCAGGCCGGTTCTCGACGACCACGTTCTGCTTCCAGCGCTCCTGCAGCTTCTCGGCGACCGAGCGCGCGAGGATGTCGGTCATGCTGCCGGCCGAGAAGGGTACGACCAGCGTGACCATCCGGTTGGGATACGACGCATCCGCGCCCTGCGCCCATGCGCGCGCGCCCGCGACCGCGCTCGTCGTTGCCAGAGCAGTCCTGAGGAAATGACGACGGTCCATGATGATCCTCCCGTTGTTATTGCGACGAGTTCTTCGCTCAGGGCGACGAGCTCATGCCGGCGCCACCGGCATGGCGAGCAGGATGGTGGCCGGCCGATTGGTGCGGTTCGACAAGGCGCGCGGCTCGTCGGGGGCGATGCGGCACGAATCCCACGGACGCAGCGTCACCTCCTCGGTGCCGTTCGAGATCGTCACTTCGCCGTCGAGAACGACATACATCTTCTCGAGGGGCGAGGCGTCGAGCGTCGTGCCGCCGCCCGGCAGGATATGCGACAGGCCGACCCAGAGCACGTCGGAAGCGCCGGCCTCGCGGCCCTGCAGGCGCAGCATGCGCATCAGATTGTGACCGGGGGCCTCGTAGGCTGGGGCGGCGTCGAGGCGGACCACGTTCATGCCGTCACCGCGCCGGCTCGAAGACGACGCGGTCGCGCGACCAGCTCATCACCGCGACATACGCCTTTGCCGCATCCTCCAGCCGGTAGATCGCGTCCGGCTTGATCGGAAAAGGTTTCAGGGCCCCGCTGGCGAAGCCCGGCACCAGCTCCTTCAGTACGTCGCCGCTCGCCACCGACGACAAGGCCAGCGTATCGATCCCCACATAAGTGTGCCGGCCGCGATAGAACTCGAAAATGTTGAACTCGACGATCTTGTCGATGGCCGCGATCAGGATCTGGCGGCCAGCCAGCGCCAGCGACTTGTGCGCCGCCTGGAAATAGGGATCCCCCACTGTGTTGAAGACGATGTCGGCGCCCTTGCCGTTGGTCAGCTCGCGCACCCGCTCGGCGACGTCCGTCTGCGAGGAATCGATCACCTCGACCGGCCGGCTGGCATGACCCTCGTAGGTTTCCGCCTTGCGCACGACGCCGATGACGCGCGCCCCGCGCCAGCTGGCGATCTGGGTCGCGGCCTGGCCGACCTTGCCGTTGAGGCCCATCACCAGCACGGTGTCGCCCGGCTTCGGCATGCCGGCGCGGCGATAGCCCTCGGTCGCAGTCACGAACGGAACGCCAATGCCGGCCGCCTCGGCGAGCGAGAGGTTGCCGGGCTTCGGCACGACCGCGTCAGCCTCGACGACGAGATGGGTGGCATGCGTGCCGTCGCGACGGATGCCGAGGTCGCCGGAGGAGCCGAACACCTCCTGTCCGACGAGGTGCGAGGGCCCCTCGACGACCACGCCGGCATAGTCGCGGCCGGGCGTTCGCGGGAACACCGCGTAGGGCATCATGCCGATGGCCGCCTTGACGTCGGACGGGTTCACCGCCGCGGCTCTGATCTCGACGAGCACGTCCTCGGGGCGTTGGCGCGCAAGCCGGCGCAGCTCGATGGTCGGCGAGACGCTGGCCGCGTCGGCAGCCTTGGCGCCGAGGCGCAGGCATTTCGCCTCGACGCCGGCAGAAACCTTGGAGCCTGTCTTTTCAGCGACGCTCATGCCGAGGAGCCCTGCCCTTTCGCTCCATCCATCATGCAACCCGCTTCGTGTTGGTGAGCCGGGTCGGCAGCCCGATGATCTCGCGCGCCTCGCGCGAATTGGCGATCTGTCCGCCGAGATCCTCGACGATGCGGCGGGCCTTCTCGACCATCACCGCGTTCGAGGTCGCGAGCACGCCCCTGGAGAGATAGACGCCGTCCTCGATACCGACCCGAACATGGCCGCCGGCGAGATAGGACTGCGCCACCATCGTGAAGACCGCGCGCCCGATGCCGATGGCGGTGAACTCGGCGTCCGGCGGCAGCAGGTTGCGCGCGTAGATCACGCTTTCCGGGCTCGGCTGGAAGCCGTAGCGGACGCCGAGCACGAAGGAACTCAGGGCCGGGCCGGACAGCGTCCCGTCCTTGAGGAGGTCGTGCATCAAGGCGATGTCGCCGGAATCGAACAGTTCGACCTCCGGCTTGACGCCGGCCTCACGGATGACCTTGGCCATGCGCCGCACGTTGCCGGGCGTGTTGATCACGACCTCCTTGCCCGAGTTCATCGTGTTGAGGTCGAGCGTACAGATCTCGGGCTTGAGCGCGGCAATGTGCTCGACACGCTTTTCCGGCACGAGCAGCGTCGTCCCGGGGCCGGCGACACGCGGCTCGTCCGGCGAGGGCACGAAGCGGCCGCCGGGCCCGGTCGTGATGTTGAGGATCAGCTGCGTGTTCTTGGCGCGGATGCGCTCGACGACGTCGCGATACAGGCCGATCTCCATGGACGGCTTGCCCGTGCCGGGCTCGCGCACGTGGATATGCACGATGGCGGCGCCGGCTTCCGCCGCTCCGAGACAGGCGTCGGCGATCTCCTCTGGCGTGATCGGCAGGTGCGGCGTCTGCTCCGGCAGGGTCAGGTTGCCGGTGACGGCACAGGTGATGAAAACCTTGTCGCGGGGAGCGCGCATCACGTCCTCCTCACAAAGCCCGGCCGCCATCCACGACGATGGTGGTGCCGGTCGAATAGCCGAGATGGGTCGCACAGGCCACGATCGCCGCCGCGATGTCGTCGGCCGTGGCGATCCGCCTGAGCGGCGTCGACGCCGCAACCTTGTCGTTGAAATCCGGGCCGCGGCCCGGCACGAAGCCCGTGTCCACGACGCCTGGCGAGACCGCCAGCACGCGCACTCCGGGCGCAAGGGCGCGGGCCAGCGCCTTGGTCATCACGTCGATGCCGGCTTTCGCCGCGCAATAGGCGATGCTCGACCCCACTCCCGTGAAGGCGGAGATCGAGGAGATCGAGACGACCAGCCCGTCGCCGTGCTCCTTGAGCATCGGCGCGAAGGTGCGAATGGTCGCGAACTGGCCGCGCCAGTTCACCCGGAACATGCGGTCGATCAGCTCGTCGTCGAGGCCATCGAGATCCGCATGCGCCACAGGCTTGGTGAAGCCGGCCGTGTTGACCAGGATGTCGAGGCGGCCGTAGCGGGCCTTGACCGCATCCCTGAGCGCGAGCAGCGAGGGGGTGTCCGCGACATCGGCCGCGAAGGCGCCATGTCCGCTCCCCGGCAGGGCGTCCGGATTGGCGGTCTTGCCCGGCCGATGGGTCAGCGCGACGCGCGCTCCGGCTTCGGCCAGCATGCGGCCGGCCGCCTGGCCGATACCGCCGGCCCCGCCCATGACGAGGGCGACCTTGCCTTCAAGCGAAATGGGATAAGTCATGCCTGCTCACTTGATCGGCGGCTTCGGCAGCTTCGCCTCGCCGGGCTCCATGACAAACGTGTAGTGGAGGCTGTACCAGGGGCCGACCACATCCGCCGCCGGCGGCGGACCTTCGTCGTGGCGCTCGTATCGGCCGATCAGATGCCGTGTCACGCCGAACACGACGTCGCTTTCGAGATACTCGTCGTCGTCCACGAAAACTTGCGTGATCAACGTCTTGAAGCCGGGCTTGTAGGCAAGCACGTGCACATGGGCCGGGCGGTAGGGGTGACGCCGCTGGGCCCGCAGCAGATCGCCGACGGGGCCTTGCGTCGGCACCGGATACCCCGCCGGCTTCACCGAGCGGAACGAGAAGCGGCCGTCGGCATCGGTCGTGAACTTGCCGCGCAGGTTCATGTCGGCCTGGCTGTCGTCCTGGTTTTCGTAAAGGCCCACGGGGGAGGACTGCCAGACGTCCACCTCGACCCCGGCGATCGGCCGCCCTTGCGGATCGGTCACCCGGCAGGACGCCAGCAGCGCCGGGCCCGGGGTTTCCGAGCGAACGATCGAGCCGCCGTTCTCGGTACGTGGCGAGTTCATGCGCCAGAACGGGCCGAGCAGCGCCGACGCCGTCTCGGTTGCGCCGTTCTTGCCATTGTTGAGCAGGCAGACCAGCGTCGAGAAGCCGATCGCGTCCGAAAACAGGATGCCTTCGTTGTGGAGATCGTGGGTCGCCTGCCCAATCCGGTTCAGGAAATCGACGCCGAGCTCGAATTCGTCTTCGGTGAGGCGCACGTCCTGCGCGAAGGCATGCATGTGGCGGACGAAAGACGCCATGATCTCGCGCAGGCGCGGGTTCGGCGCGCCAGCCATGGCCGCGAGGACGGCGGAGGTGACCGAGCCTTCGTCCTCGATGATGCTGCTGGGGCGCTCGTGGTCGGGCGCGACCGCAAGGTTCTGGACAGGCATCGGGCAATTCCGGAGTGTTGGGACGCGTGTTGCGGGCGACCGTCGCGCAACACCGTTAACGCGTCAAGTTCACGGACCGGCCAAAAGCGGTCGGCCGCCTCGCTCCTACGCTGGCCTTGCCGACGCGAAGGGCTGCGGCGCGGTCCTTAAGATTTTGTCATCCCTTCTACCGGATGATCGGGCGCGGACAGAAGCGCAGCGGGTGGGCAGGGAGCAGGTATGGCCTTGGGCTCTGAGGGGATCGGCATGCCGGATCCGGCCCAGGCGCGTGCGTCCGGCGGCCGCCCGGCAAGGTGGCCGGCCTTCCACCGCATCATCTGGGCCGGGATTGCGCTCACGTCGATCGGCTTCGTGGTGGTCGCCGCCTGGATCGCCCTGCAATCGCGTTCGCGCGCCATCGACGCCGGCACCGCATCGGTCCAGAACCTCGCCCTCGTTCTGGAGCGGCTCGTCGCCCGCAAGATCGAGACCGTGGACGTGCTGCTGCGTACGGCGCTGTACGAATCCGCGGACGATGCCGTGGAAGGCATCCATGACAGCATGCTTCTGACCGAGCTCACGCAAAATCGTGACTATGTCAGGACCGTCAAGGTCACCAAGGCCGCCGACGGAACCGCGGTCTTCAACCTCTTCGACACGGGCGAGGCCGGCGACGGCATCGACCTCGAGACCCACCTCGCCTTTCGCCGCGACCCCAATCTGCAGCTCTATGTGAGCCGGCCGCGCCGGGACGGACCAAGCCGGCGATGGCTGACCGGCATCGCCCGGCCCGGCCAGCCCGGAACACGGGCAGCGTCGTTCGTCGCCATCGCCCACATCGACATCGAGCAGCTCCAGGACGTGTTCGACGAGATCGACGTCGGACGCAACGGTGCGATCGCCCTGTGGCGCTCCGACGGGATGCTGCTGGCGCGCAGGCCTTACCAGGTCACCAATGTCGGCCGTAACCTGCCCAATGCAAGACTGTTCGAGCAGCTGGCCCGCTCGCCCGTGGGGCATTTCGAGAACGTCTCCGTTGCCGACGGAATCGAGCGGATCATCGCCTACAGGGCCCTCCCCGGCACACCTCTGATCATCGCCGCGACGCTTTCCAAAGATGACGTTCTTGCCCCTTGGCGCCAGGATCTCTCGCGCACGGTTGCGATGGTGGCAGCGGCTATCGCCCTGCTTGTCGTTTTCGGGACCGTCGTGGCCCGCGAGGCGCGGCGTCGCGCCGAGGCCGAAGCAAGCGCGGGCCACAAGTCTGCCGTGCTCGAAGCGACGCTGGAGAACATGGATCAGGGCCTGATCATGTTCGACGCCGATCTGCGCGTGCAGGTCTGCAACCGCCGGGCCATGGACCTTCTCGACCTTCCCGCAGCGCTCATGCTGGCGCATCCGAGGTTCGAGGAGGTCAAGCGCTACGAATTCGACAGAGGCGAGTTCGGACGCACCGACCAGGACTTTGACGAATGGCTGGAGGCGCACAAGCCCGAGCGGGTCCTGCGCACGTTCGAGCGCGAGCGCCCCAACGGGACGGTCCTGGAGGTGCGCACTGCGCCCATCGGGGACGGCGGCGCCGTGCGCACCTACACCGACATCACCGAGCGCAAACAGGCTGAAAAGCGCATTGCCCATATGGCCCGGCACGATGCGCTGACAGGGTTGCCGAATCGCGTCCTGCTCCGCGAGCGCATCGAGGACGCGCTCGCGCGGGTGACGCGGCACAACGAGACGCTCGCCGTCCTGTGTCTCGATCTCGACCATTTCAAGACCGTCAACGACACGCTCGGCCATTCGGTCGGCGACGGCCTGTTGAAGGCCGTTTCGGATCGCATCAAGGCGCAGCTGGGGCCGCGCGACACGGTGGTCCGCCTCGGCGGGGACGAGTTCGCCGTTCTGCAGGTCGGGGCCGAGCAGCCGCGCAGCGCCACGCGCCTGGCCCAGCAGCTCGTCGTAGCGATGCGCGACGCCTTCGTGCTGAACGCCCACCGCCTGCATGTCGGAGTGAGCATCGGCATCGCGCTCGCGCCGACCGACGGGCTTGACCCGGACCGGCTGCTCAAATGCGCCGACCTCGCCCTGTATCGCGCCAAGGGCGAAGGGCGGGACACGTTCTGCTTCTTCGAGACGGCAATGGACTCGGAGATGCAGGCGCGGCGCGCCACCGAGCTGGCCATCCGCGAAGCCCTCGCCAGGGACGAATTCGCACTGTTCTACCAACCCTTCTTCGATATCGTCCGCGGCGACGTGATCGGGTTCGAAGCGTTGCTGCGCTGGAAGCATCCGACGCGCGGCATCGTCGCCCCCGGGGAATTCATCGCCGTGGCCGAGGAAACCGGCCTGATCGTGCCTCTCGGCGAGTGGGTCATCCGGCAGGCCTGCCGCGAAGCGGCGCAGCTGCCCGGCACGAGCCGCGTCGCCGTCAACGTTTCGGCTGCGCAATTCCGCAGCCCGAACTTCGTGCAGTTCGTCGTCACCACGCTGGCAGAAACAGGGTTGTCCCCGGCCCGGCTCGAGCTCGAGATCACCGAGACGCTCCTCATGCACAGCAATGACGCCGTGCTCGAGGCGCTGCATCTGCTCCGGGGGCTCGGCATCCGCATCGCGCTCGACGATTTCGGCACGGGTTATTCAAGTCTGGGCTACGTGCGCAGTTTCCCGTTCGACAAGATCAAGATCGACCGGTCCTTCGTGAACGAGCTCGGCAAGAGTTCCGATTGCGCAGCGATCGTGCGCGCCATCGTCAGCCTGGGCGCCGGCCTCAGGATCCCGACCACCGCCGAGGGCGTGGAAACGACCGCCCAGCTCGACTTCGTTCGCGCCTGCGGCTGCTCGGAAGCGCAGGGCTATCTGCTTGGCCGTCCGCAGCCGCTGCAGGAGGCCGTGCGCGAGGCGCAACAGGTCCGCGCCGTTGCCGCTGCCTAGTTCTCACCGCGCAGTCATGTTCACTTTGGCGGCCAGATAGTCGTCCAGCCTCGACCCGAGCGCCGCATCGCCCGCCAGTCCGAGCTTGCTGCGCCGCCACAGGATGTCGTCGGCGGTGCGCGCCCATTCATGCTCGACGAGATACGCGACC
Organism: Beijerinckiaceae bacterium; assembly: GCA_036556825.1. Taxonomy (GTDB): domain Bacteria; phylum Pseudomonadota; class Alphaproteobacteria; order Rhizobiales; family Beijerinckiaceae; genus JAJKJG01. The sequence continues at coordinate 18,592 of DATBIR010000264.1, read as the reverse complement.
TCCCGCTCGGTGAGGCCGGCGCCGAGGTCCCGGCCTAGATCGGCAAGGCCCGACGCGCCCTGGAGGAGACGCTCGGCCCGCGTCCCGTAGGTCCGGGCGAGACGCCGCGCCAGCTCGGCTGGAAGCCAAGGCGCGCCGCTCTGCAATGTGGCGGCAAAGGCCGTGCAATCGCCGCCCGGGACGTCGCCGCCCGGCAGCGGCGCGTGGCTCGTCCAGGGCCCGTTATGCGCGGGCAGCAGCGGCCGGAGCTTGGCAAGCGCGTGCTCGGCAAGCCGCCGGTAAGTCGTGATCTTGCCGCCGAAGACCGAGAGAACGGGCGGGCCCCCCTCCCCTGCCATGATGTCGAACACGTAGTCGCGGGTGATCGTGGACGGGTCGGCGGACGCGTCGTCGTAAAGCGGCCGCACGCCCGAATAGGCCCACGCGACCTCCGCGGGGCGCACCGGGATCGTCAGGAATCGGCTGGCGGCATCGCACAGATAGGCCGTCTCCTCGGCGCTGATGGCGACTTGGGCGGGGTCGCCGTCGAAGGGAATGTCGGTCGTGCCGATCAGCGTGAAGCGCTGCTCGAACGGGATCACGAACACGACGCGACGATCGGGATTCTGGAGGATATAGGCCTGCTCTCCCGGATAGAGGCGCGGCACGACGATATGGCTGCCCTTGACAAGACGCAGGTTGCGCGGGCGCGGCAGGTGCAGCCCGTCGTGCAGAACCTGCTCGACCCACGGACCCGCCGCATTGACCAGAACCCGGGCAAGAACCGTCTCCGGCTCGTTGCCGACAGGTCGGATGCGCGCCGCCCACAGGCCATTCTCCGGAGTTGCGCTCAGGAAGCGGCAGCGCGGCCGGATGACCGCCCCCCGTTCATGCGCATCGATGGCGTTCAGAACGACGAGGCGGCTGTCGTCGACCCAGCAATCCGAATACGCGAATCCGCGCCGGAATACCGGCTTGAGGGGCTTTCCCTCGGGCGCACGACCGAGATCGAGCGAGCGTGACCCGGGCAGCCGGGAGCGCTTGGCGAGGTGATCATAAAGAAAAAGGCCTGCCCTGATCATCCAGGCCGGGCGCAGGCCGCTGTCGTGGGGCAGGACGAAGGTGAGCGGCCGCGTGACATGCGGAGCGATGGATAGCAGCACCTCACGCTCCGCCAGCGCCTCCCGCACCAGCCGGAATTCGTATTGCTCGAGATAGCGCAGCCCGCCGTGGACCAGCTTGCTCGAACGCGATGAGGTCCCGTTCGCCAGATCATCCCGCTCGACCAGGAGAACCCTGAGCCCGCGGCCGGCGGCATCGCGCGCAATTCCGGCCCCGTTGATGCCTCCGCCGATGATCAGGAGGTCATATGGTCCATTGCTCATCGCACCGTGCACGTCTTCCCTCGATTCGGCCGGGGAACTCCGATGTAGAGCATGATCCGGCAAAGCGGACACCGCTTCGATGTGAAAAGATTATGCAACAGAAAAAGGGAAGCGTCCCGGAATCAACCCGATCCGGGCACCGCCCGAAGCGCCGGCCGGGCGGTGCCAAGCGCCGCGGTGGTCCGGGCTGCCGCATGCCTGGAACCCCGCCGGACCCCACTCGTTCAAGGAAGGATGTGGAGCGCGCGATGACCGAGCAGGCCTTCCCCCTGCGGAATCTGATGACGTTCGACCGGCCGCCGATCCTGGCGAACGCGCAAGGCCGGACCCGGACCGTCGGCGTCGAGGTCGAATTCGCCGGCATCACGGCCGAAGCCGCCGCCAAGGCGCTGGCCCTCGCGCTCGGCGGCGGCGTCAGGCAGAAAGATCCGCACGCCTTCTCGATCCGCAACTCCAAGCTCGGCGACATCGCCGTCGAGCTGGACATGCGCTACGTCCACGCGGACCGGAAGGGGACAAGCCTGCTGGAGACGATGGGCGCGAAATTCGCGTCCTGGTTCGGGTCGGCCGTGCGGCACGTGATCCCGTGCGAGCTGGTGACGGCCCCGGTCCCGATCGACAAGCTGCACGAGGTCGACAGGGCGCTTGCGGTGCTGCGCGACGCCGGCGCCAAAGGAACCCAGGACGGCGCGCTCTATGCGTTCGGCCTGCACTTCAACCCGGAGACGCCGCGGCTCGAGGCCGAGACGATCGTGCCGATCGTGAAAGCCTTTGCATTGCTCAATCCGTGGCTGCGCCGCCAGGTGGCGCCGGATGCGACCCGCCACTTCCTCGGTTTCGCCGATCCGTTTCCGCCCGACTATGTGCGCCGGCTCGTGACGCCCGATTACCTGCCGGATCTGAGCACGTTCGTCGAGGACTACCTTGGCGCCAATCCGACGCGCAACCGCGACCTCGACATGCTGCCGATGCTGGCGCAAATCGACGAGGAGCGCGTGCGCGCGCGACTTCCCAACGAGAAGATCAACAAGCGCCCGGCTTTCCACTACCGTCTGCCCGACGCGCGCATCAGCGATCCGGGCTGGAGCATCGCGCCGGACTGGAACCGCTGGGTGGCAGTCGAGCGCCTCGCCTTCGACCGCGACCGGCTGGAGGCGCTGGGACGTGCCTATCTCACGTTCGAGGGCGAGGCGAAGAGCTGGGCCGACATCGCCGAGAGGATCGCGTTTGCATGAGGCGGCCGGTCATCGGAGTGACGACGTCGCGGCGCGGCGGCTGGCGCAGCTTTCTTATGCACCGGCTCGCCCTGGCCCGCGCCGGCGCCCGCGCGTTGCGTCTCGTTCCGGGCGAGTCGCTGCCGCCGAAACTCGACGGGCTCGTGATCGGCGGCGGCGACGACATCGGTGCGGAAATCTACGGCGGCCAGGTGATGCCCGACATCCGCATCGATCCGGAGCGCGACAAGCTCGAGCTGAAGCTGCTCGACACCGCCCTCCCCGCCGGGCTGCCGATCCTCGGCATCTGCCGCGGCTCGCAGATGATCAACGTGGCGCTCGGCGGCACGCTGCATACCGACATCTACGAAGTCTATGTCAATGCGCCGCGCATGCGCACCGTGCTGCCGCGCAAGACGGTGCATATCGAGAAGGACAGTCGCCTGCACCGCATCACCGGCTGCAATCCGTGCCGCGTCAACGCGCTGCATCACCAGTCCGTGGATCGCCTCGGGCGCGGCCTGCGCGTCGTGGCGCGCGACGAAGCCGGCGTCGTGCAGGCGACCGAGGGCACCGGCGCCGGCTTTCTGATCGGCGTACAGTGGCATCCGGAGCTGCTCGTGCTGTCGGCGCCGCAGCAGCGCCTGTTCGCGGCGCTGGCGGCGGCGACGCGCCGCGAGCCGGAGCCGGTCGCATGACCATTGCCGGCATTCCCATCGACGCAAGGCATCTCGCCTGGCTGGCGCTCGCCGCGATCGTCACGGTGACGATCGCGGCCTGGTCGCTGCTGCCGGTCGAGGACTGGATCTTTGATTTCACCAGATGGATCGAGAGCCTCGGAGCGTGGGCCTTTGTCGCCTTCGGAGTGCTCTATGTCGTCGGCACGCTGCTGCTTGCGCCCGGCTCGGTGATGTCGATCGCCGCCGGCGTCGCGTTCGGCCTGTGGGGCGTGCCGCTCGTGCTCCTGTTCGCCACCACGGGCGCCGCGGCGGCCTTCCTGGTCGCACGCTTCGTGGCGCGCGACACCGTCGAGCAGGCGCTCGAAGGCCATCCCAACTTCAAGGCCGTCGGCAAGGCCATCGACGAGGAGGGGTGGAAGGTGGTCGGGCTGCTGCGCCTGAGCCCGCCGGTCCCGTTCGCGGTCACCAACTATTTCTTCGGCGTGACCAATGTCGGCTTCGTGCCGTTCGTGATCACGACGTTGCTCGGCATCGTTCCGGCGACGCTGGTTTACGTGAATCTCGGCGCCATGGGGCATGCGGCCGGCACGGGACAAGGCAACCACGCGCTGCGCTGGATCCTGCTCGGCGTCGGCCTGATCGCCACCATCGTTGCCGGCATGCTGGTGACGCGCAAGGCGAAGGAAAAGCTCCGCGCCGACGCCTGATCAATGACGGTGCGCGGGACGCGCGCAACACACGTGCCTGTTCAACCGAACCGGTATTCGGTGATCTGCCGATACGTCCGGCCCGGGCGCAAAATGGCGTCGGGAAAATGCGGCCGGTTCGGGCTGTCCGGAAACAGCTGGGCCTCGAGGCACAGGCCGGAATTGGCGCCGTAGCGGGCACCGTCGAGGCCCGGCACCGGCACCTTGGTCATCCAGCCGTCGTAGACCTGCAAGCCCGGCTGGTTCGTCCACACCTCGAGCGAAACGCCGCTCGCCGGCGATGCCACGGTCGCCGCATGCGCAAGCGACCCGTCCTTGCTGGCGGACGCCGTGACGCGATCGCCTCGCAGCACGAAATTGATGTCGTAGTGAAACGCGTCGCCCGTGACCGGGTCCGCCATGCGCAACGGGCGCGGCCCCCGGAAATCATAAGGCGTCCCCGCAACGGCCCGGATCTCGCCGGTCGGGATCAGATCGGCGTCGGTGGGCGTATAGAAATCCGCCGCGACCTGGAGCGTGTGGTCCAGGATCGAAGACGACTGGTCGAGATTGAAATGGGAGTGCTGGGCCAGGTTCAGCGGCGTGGCGGCGTCGGCGGCGGCCGTCAGCTCGACCCGCAGCGTCGACCCGACGAGTCGATAGGTACAGGTCGCCGTGAGGTTGCCCGGATAGCCCTCGTCGCCGTCGGGCGAGAACAGGGTGAGCGTCACGGATGCGGCGTCGTGGCCCGCGAGCTGCCACGGCTGTTTGCCGAATCCGCGCGCACCGCCGTGCAGGCTGTGCTCGTCCTTCCAGTTGCGCGAGAGCTGATACGTCTCGTCGCCGATCCGGAAGCGGCCGTGCGCGATGCGGTTGGCGAAGCGCCCGGCGATGGCGCCGAAATAGGGCGAGTGCCTGACATAATCCTCGAGGGTCTCGAGGCCGAGCACGACACGCTGCGGCTTGTCGCCGGCGCGGACGATCAGGTCGCGGATCACCGCGCCCCAGGTAATCACCTTCGCTTCCGTGCCGTTGTCGGAGCGGATCGTGACCTCGTAGACGGGTTCGCCGTCGAGTTCGCCGAAGAGACGCGCTTTCATGAGGAGACGTGGGGTCAGGCAGGGTTGGAGTGGCCGCCTCTGACCACGTCCAGCGCGGGATGTCCAGCGTGGCGGTGTCGCCTCGCCCTTTGCCGCGGCGCGGCGGTGAACCGGATGGAAGAGGATCGTGTCGAAGGGGCGGCAGCGGGCTGCGCCTCACCCGGTCGCTTCCCGATCCCGTTCTCCTCGCGAAACCGACGAGGAGTGAGCGGCGACGATCCTCCCCTTGCACTCGCCGAAACCGATCGGGGCGAAGCCGCTGCGGCTGACGGTGCGCGCGCGCAGCATCACCTCGTCGGCGTCCTCGAGGAAGCGGCGTTCCTCGAGGGTCGGCAGGCGAAGCGGGTCACGCCCGCCCTTCGTCGCCTCCAGCAGGCTGCCGCACCCGTCGCGATCCGGTCCCGAGATCGTTCCCGTTCCGAGGAGATCGCCCGGCCTCAGATTGCAGCCGCCACTGGTGTGGTGGGCAACCAGCTGTCCGGGCGTCCAGTAGATGTGCCGGGCATGCGACAGCCCCACGCGTGCGGGAGGCTGGCCCGTGTCGCGCATTTCCTGCGTCAGCAGCAGCACCTCGAGTGCGATATCGAGCGCGCCGGCGCGCTGGTCCTTGCGGTCGAGGAGATAGGATGGCGGCAAGGGATCATCTTGCGGCCGACGCGCCTGCGCCATGGCGAACGGCGCCAGCGCTTCGGGCGTGACGATCCAGGGCGAGATGGTCGTCGCAAAACTTTTCGACAGAAACGGGCCCAGCGGCTGCGATTCCCAGGCCTGCACGTCGCGCGCCGACCAGTCGTTGAGAAGACAGAAGCCGGCGATATGCCGGTCGGCCTCGGCGATGGGGATCGGTGCCCCGAGGTCGTTGCCCGGCCCGATCCAGATGCCGAGCTCGAGCTCGTAGTCGAGCCGCCGGCTGGGAGCGAAGCACGGCTCGGCCGCGTCGGCCGGCTTCGATTGGCCCCATGGCCGGCGGATCGGCGTGCCCGAGGGCACAATCGACGAGGCGCGGCCGTGATAGCCGATCGGCACGTATTTGTAGTTCGGCAGCAGCGGATTGTCGGGCCGGAACTGCTGGCCGACATTGGTGGCGTGGTGAATGCCGGCATAGAAATCGGTGTAGTCGCCGATATGGGCCGGCAGGTACAGCACGCATTGGTCCATGGGGTGCAGCAGCCGCCGGTAAAGGTCGTCGGACGGGGCGCCGCCCGGCGCAGCCACGTCGAGAATCTCGACGAGCTGCTGACGCAGGGCGCGCCGGGGCTCGACGCCGAGGGCGAGCACGGCGTTGAGCGCCCACGACGACGCCTTGTCGGCCGCGTCGCGTGCCGCGCCGGTGAACAGGCTGGCCTCCACACCCGCGCGCAGATCGAAGATCATGTCGCCGATCGCCACGCCGCCGCGGCGCAGGGTGCTGCCGCCGGGCGAAAAGACGCCGAGCGGCAGGTTCTGGATCGGAAAATCGGGGTGACCGTTGGCGGAGGTCACCCAGCTTTGCCGCCTCGGGTCGTGCGTCGCGTCGATCTGCGCCATTTACGGCCGGCTCGGATTGAAATGCTTTTGCAAACGGCGGCCGTAGGCGCCGTAGTCCTTCTGGAAGGCGTCGCACTGCGCCGCGTAGGCGGTGACGCGCTGCGGGAAGCGCGTCTCGAACATGAATGCCAGCGTGCCTTGCAGTCTGTGCGGCGCGAGCTCGGCGTTGCTGGCGTTTTCGAACGCGTCCGCATCCGGGCCGTGCGGCAGCATGCTGTTGTGCAGCGAGGCGCCGCCCGGCACGAAGCCGTGCGGCTTGGCCTCGTATTGCCCGTAGATCAGGCCCATGAACTCGCTCATCACATTCATATGGTACCACGGCGGCCGGAACGTGTTCTCGGCCACGAGCCAGCGATCGGGAAAGATGAGGAAATCGACGTTGGCGGTGCCGGGCGTCTCGGAGGGCGAGCTCAGCACGGTGAAAATCGAGGGATCGGCGTGGTCGAACAGGACCGGGCCAACGGGCGAGTAATTGCGCAGATCGTATTTGTACGGCGCGTAGTTGCCGTGCCAGGCGACCACGTCGAGTGGCGAATGCTCGATCGCGGCGGCCCACAGGTTGCCGCCCCATTTCACGAACATGCGCGCCGGCCCGTCGCGGTCCTCGAAGGCGGCGACGGGGGTGAGGAAATCGCGCGGGTTGGCGAGGCAGTTGGCGCCGATCGGGCCGCGCTCGGGCAACGCAAAGGCGCCGCCGTAATTCTCGCAGAGATAGCCGCGGGCCGGCCCGCTCGCCAGCTCGACGCGCATCTTCACGCCGCGCGGGATCACGGCGATCTCGCCGGGCCCGATGTCGATGATGCCGAACTCCGTCGACAGGCGCAGTTCGCCCTGCTGCGGCACGACCAGCATCTCGCCGTCGGCGTTGCAGACATATTCGTCCTGCATGGAGCGGGTGACGAGATAGACATGCGCGCCCATGCCGGCCTGCGTGGCGGCGTCGCCGGCGGTGGTGATGGTGCGGATGCCTTCAAGGAACGACAGACTCTCGTCGGGAATCGCGATCGGGTCCCAGCGCATCGGTGCGATCGGCACGTCGACCTCGTGGCAGGGCGCCGTGCGCCACAAGCCGGCATCGACCTTCGCGAACCGACCCCAGTGCGCGACCGTCGGGCGGATGCGATACAGCCACGAGCGCTCGTTGGTGGTGCGCGGCGCCGTGAACGGCGAGCCGCTCAGCTGCTCGGCATAAAGCCCGTATGCGCATTTCTGCGGCGAGTTGCGCGCCATCGGCAGCGCGCCTGGCAACGCCTCGGTCTCGAAACCGTTGCCGAAGCCCGACATGTAGCCCGGAGTCAATGCGCCCTGCCCCGAGCGGCTCTCGCGTTCAAGGCTCCTGGCATCCTGGACGTTCATGACGCGATCTCCTCACGAGCAGATGCGGCAAGACGGGAATTGCCTGCCGACGGCGACACCAAGGATACGACAGCGGCGCAGGCTCAAGTTGACCCGGGCCTGCTCTCGCGCGGCGCTTGCAGCACGCCGCGGCGGATCTGGTCCTCCTCGATCGACTCGAACAGCGCCCTGAAATTGCCCTCGCCGAAGCCGTCGTCGCCCTTGCGCTGGATGAACTCGAAGAAGATCGGGCCGATCGCGGTCTTGCTGAATCGCTGCAGCAGGACCTTTGTGAAACCGCCTTCCACCACGCCCTCGCCGTCAATCAGGATCCCGTCCTTGGCGAGCCGCGCAACGTCCTCGCCGTGCTTCGGGATACGCCCGTCGACGCGCGTGTAATAGATGTCGTTCGGGGCCGGCATGAAATCGAGGCCGCGAGCGGTAAGCGCCTCGATCGACGCGTACAGATCGCCGGCGCCGAGCGCCACGTGCTGGATGCCCTCACCTCTGTATTGCTGCAGGTATTCCTCGATCTGTCCGCGGTCGCCGGCGTCCTCGTTGATCGGGATGCGGATCTTGCCGTCGGGGCTCGTCATGGCGCGCGAGTGAAGGCCCGTAAGCTTTCCCTCGATATCGAAATAGCGGATCTGGCGGAAGTTGAAGAGGCGCTCGTAGAAGCCGGCCCATTCGTCGAGCCGCCCGCGATGCACGTTGTGCGTCAGGTGATCGATGTACCAGAGGCCGACGCCGCGCGGCTCGGGGTCACGCTCGCCGAGCCACTCGAAGTCGACGTCGTAAATCGACCCTTTCTCGCCGTAGCGGTCGACGAGGTAGATGTGCAGCCCGCCGATGCCGGCGATGGCGGGAATCTTCAGCTCGTTCGGCCCGATGGCGGTCTCGACCGGGCGCGCGCCGAGGGCGAGCGCGCGCTCGCAGGCGTAGGCCGCGTCGACGACCCGGAACGCCATGGCGGGAGCCGACGGCCCGTGCTTTCGGGCGAAGTCGGCAGCGAAGGATCCCGGCTCCGCGTTGAGGATGAAATTGATGCCGCCCTGGCGATAGAGCGTGACGTCCTTGGAGCGGTGCCGCGCGACCGCGGAAAAACCCATCACCTTGAAGAGCCGATCGAGCTCGCCGGGATCGGGATGGCAGAATTCCACGAACTCGAATCCGTCCGTCCCCATCGGGTTCTCGTCCGAGATGACCGGTGGCGGCGCGTCATGCGGGAAAGGACCCATCGTCTCTCTCCACTGGCTCGCGTCGAAGCCGGCTGGCTGCAGCAGCGGCTACACTTGCCTCGACGCCTCAGGCTGGCGATGATCGCACGAAACGACCTGGAACGGCGAGCGCATGACGGTCGCAGCAGGTGAATGGTCAGGCTCCAACGCCGCGGTACGAAGGCCGGGCCGATCGAAGTTGGGAGATTCGCCGATGCCCCTGTCCCGACGCGGCTTTCTCGTTGCCGGAGGTATCGCTGTCGCCGGTCCTGCCCTGCTGCGCGAAGGCTATGCCCAGGCCGCGCAGGTCACGCTCAAGCTGCACCACTTCCTCGGGCCGGTCTCCAACGGACACGCCAGGCTGCTCGTGCCCTGGGCCAGGAAGGTCGAGGCGGATTCGGGCGGGCGCATCAAGATCGACGTCTACCCCGGGATGCAGCTCGGGGGCGCGCCGCCGCAGCTCTACGACCAGGCGCGCGACGGCGTCGTCGACCTCGTCTGGCACCTGCTCGGCAGCAGCGCCGGACGGTTCCCGGGCATCGAGGTGATCGAGCTGCCTTTCGTCGCGGCGCGCCGCGGCGTCACCAATGCGCGGGCGACCCAGGAGCTCTACGAGACGCATCTGCGCGACGAGTTCAAGGACGTTCACCCGATCTGCGTGTGGGCGCACGACCACGGCCTCGTTCACGCCAACCGGCCGGTGCGCTCGCTCGAAGACCTGCGCGGCCTCAAGCTGCGCTCGCCGACGCGCCAGGCCGGCGAGGCGCTGCGCCTGCTGGGCGCCAGCGCCATCGGCATGCCGGTGCCGCAGGTGCCGGAAGCCCTGACGCAGCGCGTCATCGACGGTGCAGTGATCCCGTGGGAGGTGGTTCCGGCGCTCAAGGTGCACGAGCTCGTGCGCAACCACACAGAGATCCCGGGCACGCCGACCTTCTACACGGCGACCTTCGTGCTGGCGATGAACAAGCCGAGATACGATGCCTTGCCGCCCGAGCTGAAGGCGGCGATCGACAAGAATTCCGGCCAGGTCGCGGCGACCATGGCCGGCGCCATGTGGGACGAGCAGGCGGTCGTCGTCTCGGACCTCGTCAGGAGGCGCGGCAATACCGTCATCACCTTGAGCGAGGACGAGAAGGCGCGCTGGCGCAAGGCGACCGAGCCGGTCATTGAGGCGTGGATCAGGCAGGTCAGGGAACGCGGCATCGACGGCGGCAAGCTGCTCGAAGCGACGCGCGCGCTGGTGGCGAAATACGACGCCGCGGGGTGATCGCGGGATCTTGCGCCCGGCGAGCTGCTCGCCCGACGGATCTCGGGCTTGGCCGATGAGTCGAAGGCGGCGGTGCGCAGGTCGATGCGGAACCGGCCAGCCGCCGGCGTCAGGCCTGGTGCTTCTCGGCCCATTTCGGGCCGGGGCCGCGCATGTAATGGAGCTCCGGCCGGTATGGATCGCTCAGCTCGCGGATCGCGTCGCGCCAGGCCTTGGCCAGTTTTGTCATGGCTTCTCGAAACATCACAGGTCCGCCTTGTCCCGAAAACTTCCCTCTTACTTGCCATTCTAGGCGAGATGTATTTCCGGGTGTTTTCGCCGATATGTCGAATTGCGCCGATTCCGTTTCGCGGCAGGCACAAGCTCGACAATATGGTCTGATCCGCCGTCGGTGGGTGCGCCAACGCACATCGGCGCCGAGATCGAAGTCACGGCGGAATTCCATCAGGCCGATCAGCGCGACTAACATAAGTTAGAAGCCAAGCTGAAACTGCGCGCCCGCTCGGTGGTTACCTCAGGGAATTGGCCTCGCCCGGTCGCGACCGCAGGAAGGCCCGCCAAGCTCCGCAATGCCTGCCGCGACCAGCTCGGCTGACCAACCGACCACTGAATGGATATGAGCGTCGACTGAATGAATATGTTCAACGAACATCGCCTGAACGCTTTTGCCGGTGCGCATCCCACAACGCTCGCCGTTGCGCTCAATCTCGAGCGCATCTGGAGGCATGTGCTTGAAGAGCCTGTACCCGAGGATCTGCGGCGGCTCATCAACAGGCTTGAAGAGGTGCAGGACCAGGCGTGTCAGGCCCAATCCGAAACTGTCCGGTAAACTGCGGGTCAGCGGTTAGATTGCCATTCACCCCGCATGGCTGAGGCCGTCCAGCCCTCCGGAACGGCTCCACCGAGTTCAAAGGGGCGCCCCCGCGCCCGTTCACAGAAGCGCGCGGCGGGCGAGATTCTTCATCAGCGCCCCGGTCCCGAAGGTCCAGGGCTCGCAGTCGTCGCTGCAGCGCATGCGGTTGACGAGCCGCCCGAGTTCCGGCGCCGCGATCGTGACGATGTCGCCGATCTTGTGGGTAAAGCCCTGGCCGGCGGCGTCGCGGTCCTCGACAGGGGCGAACATCGTGCCGAGGAACAGGACGGCGCCGTCGGGATACTGATGGTGCGATCCCATCATCTGGGCGACGAGGTCTTCGGGGTCGCGGCTGATCCTGGCCATCGAGGACGATCCCGCAAGGCGGAAATCGTCGGGCCCCTCTACGGCCAGTGTCACGGTCATGCGCCGCACGTTGTCGAGCGAAAACGAGCCGTCGAAGAAGCGCACGAACGGGCCGATGGCGCAGGAGGCGTTGTTGTCCTTGGCCTTGCTGAGCAGCAGCGCCGAGCGGCCCTCGAAATCGCGCAGGTTCACGTCGTTGCCGAGCGTCGCGCCGACGATGCGGCCGGTCGAGGCGACCACCAGCACCACCTCGGGCTCGGGATTGTTCCAGCTCGATTGGCGGTGCAGGCCGGCGTCCATGCACGTGCCCACGGACGCCATCGGGGTGGTCTTGGTGAAGATCTCCGCGTCAGGGCCGATGCCGACCTCGAGATACTGGCTCCAGAGGCCCTGCCCGACGAGCATCTCCTTCAGGGCCATTGCCTGCCCGGAGCCGGGTTTGAGCCGGGCGAGGTCGTCGCCGACGAGGCGGTTCACCTCGATGCGGATGGCAGCCGCCTGATCGGGATTGCCACGCGCCCGCTCCTCGATCACCCGCTCGAGGGTCGACACGGCGAAGGTCACGCCCGCCGCCTTGACGGCCTGGAGGTCGACGGGCGCGAGCAGCCACGGTTTCGTGCGGTCGCGATTGTCGGGCCACGTGTTGGCGAGGATCGCGTCGAGCGGTCCGAGCGAGTCGCCATCGGCGCCCTGCAAGGCGCCCGCGGGGTCCGGCGCCTCGCACAGGTCGCGCATGGTCGGGAAGGCCTGAGAGATGTCGACGATCTGCCCGGCGCGCACCGCGACGACGGAAGGGCCGTCCACGTCCGGTCGCCAGACGCGCCCGGCCAGTGCCCCTTTCCCGTCCGTCGGCAGGGTGTCCCGGGCGGTCACCGTCGTCACCGTGCGCAGCGTCATTCTGGGCTCCTCCCTCCGCGCATCGTCGAGGGCTCGCGCAAGCGAGTCAACGTCGGTGTCGTCATGCGGACGTCGCGTGATTTTGGAGCGCGCCGTCATGACGGTCGGACGGACGGTCGCCCTGGCGGCCGTGATCCGTGTCAGAAAGTCCTGCCTCGGCAGGACAACCCCCGGTTAAGTCGCTCTTAAGCGACTCAGGCGTTTTTGGGCGTACTGAATTGCTATGCCCTTTCTAATCTCGCCATACGCGAAGGTATTGCCGGGAATGTTCCATTTCTCTCGTGCGGCGAGCACCGCCGCTGAAGCCGAAGCGAAGCTCGCCGCCCTGAACAAGTCGCAAGCGGTGATCGAGTTCAAGGTCGACGGCACGATCCTGACCGCCAACAAGAACTTCCTCGATGCGACGGGCTACGCCCTGGCGGAGATCCAGGGCAAGCATCACAGCATGTTCGTAACGCCGGAATTCAGGGAGAGCGCCGAATACCGGCAGTTCTGGGAAAGGCTGGGCAGCGGCGAGTTCCAGGCCGCGCAATACAAGCGGCTCGGCAAAGGCGGCAAGGAGATCTGGATCGAGGCGTCCTACAATCCGGTGGTCGGGCGCAACGGCAAGCCCTACAAGATCGTGAAATTCGCGACCGACGTGACGCGCCAGAAAACGGAATACGCCGACCTGCTCGGCAAGATCAACGCCATCGGCAAGTCCCAGGCGGTGATCGAGTTCGCCCTCGACGGGACCATCCTGACGGCGAATGACAATTTTCTGCAGGCCGTCGGCTATGAGCTGAGCGAAATCCAGGGCCGGCATCACAGCATGTTCGTGGAGGCCGCCTACAAGCACAGCCGCGAATACGCGGAGTTCTGGGACAAGCTGCGGCGCGGCGAATTCCAGGCTGCGCAATACAAACGCTTCGGCAAGGGCGGGCGGGAGATCTGGATCGAGGCATCCTACAATCCGATCCTCGACCTGAACGGCAGGCCCTTCAAGATCGTGAAGTTCGCCACCGACATCACCAGGCAGGCGCTGCTCCTGGCGAATCTCAACCGGCTGATCGAGGAGAATTTCGCCGAGATCGAGACAGCCGTGGCGCAGTCGAACCGGCAGTCGAGCGATGCGGCGAGCTCGGCCGTCGAGGCCTCGGGCAACGTTCAGTCGATGGCTGCCGCGTCCGAAGAGCTGGCGGTGTCGGTGGCCGAGATCTCCGAGGCCATGACGAAATCCAAGACCGCCACCGACAGCGCCTTCAGCCACGCCGGCGCGGCCGACGAAGCGACGCAGCGCCTGTCCAACGCCGCAAGCGCCATGGGCGGCATCGTCGGCCTCATCCAGAACATCGCCGGCCAGATCAACCTGCTCGCCCTGAACGCGACCATCGAGGCGGCCCGCGCCGGCGAAGCCGGCCGCGGCTTTGCCGTCGTCGCCACCGAGGTCAAGAACCTGGCCGCCCAGGCGGCGCGGGCGACGGAACAGATCTCGACCGAGATCGACGGCGTGCAGGCGATCTCGCACGACGTCGTCGGAGCTCTCGAAAGCATTCGCGGCTCGGTTGCCACGCTGCGCGACCAGGTCGTCGCCACGTCCTCCGCCATTCAACAGCAGAGCGCCGTCACCCGCGACATGTCCGCCGGGATGCAGAATGCGGCGCATGCCGCGGAACGGATCTCGCACAGCATCACGGAGATCTCGGCGGCCGTGACGCAGGTGTCCAACGCCGTCGGCAAGACGAAAGAGGCCGCCAAGGTCCTTGCCCGCTGAACGGGGACAGGCTGCGGAAGCGCCAGCGCCGCGCGCCTTAACCCCACCCGCGCTTGCCAAAGCCAGCATGCGTGGCACCATGTCCGGGTTGCCCCCCGGAGGAAGCCATGAATCAGCCGAGCATATCTCGCGCCGCGGCGCCTGACCTGAGCGAGGAGCTGGCGCAGATCGTGCGGTCCTTCCGGGCTGACAGCGGAACGGTGCATGTGCTGCGGCCAGATGGCCTTCTGCATCTGCTGGCTGCGACGGAGGGCCTGCCCGGGCCGGTGCTGGCGACGATCGCGAAAATCCCCGTCGGCAAGGGAATGGCCGGGCTTGCCGTCCAGCGCGGGTGCGCAGTGGATGCCTGCAACATCCAGACCGACACGAGCGGTGACGTGAGGCCCGGCGCAAAGGCCACGGGCCTCGCCGGCGCCATCGTCGTGCCGATCTTCCGAGGCGACGCCGCCGTCGGCGCGCTTGGCATCGGCAACCGCGGCGAGCGCACGTTCGCGGCTGCCGAAATTGACGAGCTGATCGCCGCCGGACGGCGCGTCGCCGCCCGCCCCGAATTCGAGAGCGCGGGCAGCGTCGCCGTTCCGCGACGGTTTCGCCAGACATGACGCATGGCTTCCGCGGCACCAGGCCTGCACGACGCGTCATCGCGCTGTGCTGCCTTGGCGCGGTCGCCGTCGTTCTGCTTCCCTACCTTGTGCTGGGACCGTCCTTCGAGGACGCCACGGCCGAGTTTTTCCAAGGCCAGACGAGCCGCGTCGCGGCGGCCGGCCTTGGCGTGCTGCTCCTTGCCGCCGACATGATCCTGCCGATCCCGTCGAGCGTCGTCGGGACCGGGCTCGGCGCCGCCCTTGGCTTGTGGACGGGCATGCTCGCCACCGCGGCGGGCCTCACGATCGGCTGTGTCCTCGGATTTGCCCTCGGCCGATCGGGAGGCGCGCGATTCGTGCGCTCCCGGGCGTCGTTGCACGAGCGGCGCCTGTCCGAGCTGCTGCCCCGTTACGGCGTGACGATCCTCGTTGTTTGCCGCGCTGTTCCGATCCTGGCCGAGGCGTCGGTAATGGCTGCCGGCGCGCTGGGGTTGCCGCTGTGGCGGTGCCTTGCCGCAACCACGCTCGCCAACCTGGCCGTGGCTGCCGTCTACGCGGCGATAGGCGCCGCGATCTGGGACCTCTCTCCCGCGACTGCCTTCGTGGCCGCGCTTCTCCTGCCGGGCCTCCTGCTCGCGCTGACGGTGGCGGCCGGGCGGCTGTGGACGCAGCATGCGCACCGTCCTGCCGGCGGCGCTGGTGGCTAGCCTACGAGGTGCGGGACCATCCGGGTCAGGCCTGCGCTTTGCGCACCGGTCCTCGCCTGAACACATCACGGGAGGCTGACATGCGGCACCATCCGTTCGGAGCGACGAAGCGCCCTGTCGCCGTGATCGGCCAAGGCACGTGGTACATCGACGAGGGCGATCGCGCCCGCGCCGTCGCGGCGCTGCGGGCCGGCCTCGACCTCGGCATGGCGCACATCGACACCGCCGAAATGTACGGCGACGCGGAGCTCGTGGTCGGCGAGGCGATCGAGGGCCGACGGAGCGAGGTCTTCCTCGTGTCAAAAATTCTGCCGCATAACGCCTCGCGCGAGGGCACCATCGCCGCCTGCGCGCGGTCCCTCAGGCGCCTCAGGACCGACCGGCTCGACTGCTATCTGCTGCACTGGCGCGGCCCGATCCCGCTGGAGGAGACGTTGGACGCATTCGAGCGGCTGCGCGAAGCAGGCAAGATCGTGTCCTGGGGCGTCAGCAACTTCGACACGCCGGACCTCCAGGAGGCACTCTCCCTCGCCGGGCCGGGACGGATCGCCTGCAACCAGGTCCTCTATCATCTCGGGGAACGGGCGATCGAGCATGATGTCCTGCCCTGGTGCGAGCGGCACGAGGTGTCCGTGGTCGGCTACTCCCCGTTCGGGCACAACGACTTTCCTGCGGAATCAAGTGGCGGCGGCCGCATCCTGGTCCGGATCGCAGAGGCGCATGACGCCACGCCGCGACAGGTGGCCCTCGCCTTCCTGACACGGCGGCCGGGCCTCCTCACCATTCCGAAGGCTTCCAACCCGGCGCACACGGAGGACAATGCCGGCGCCGGCGGCCTGCAGCTGACACGCGGCGAGATTGAGCTGATCGACGCCGCATTTCCGCGTGGCCCCCGCCCGCGCAGCCTGCCGATGCTTTGACCCGCGTGCCGCTGGTTTGCTCGGCTTCAACGGCAATTCGGACGCAACCCGCAGGGGCGCCGCACGGCGGCCCCGACCTCCGGCAAGGCGACGCGCAAGCGAGCGCGATGAGGCGGGCGCCCTATAGACTTCTCTGAGGCCGCCAGACCGAACCTTGTTCGCGTTGTCGCGTTAGGTCGCAAACCTGGCCGCGCCTGAGGAGCTTTACCGCTGCAAGATTGGCTCGGAGTTTTCCCCGGGGGCGCGACTTGGAGAGTTGACGATGTCGTGCTTGCGCTCTGCTCTGATCGGATTTGTGCTCGTCGCCGGGGTGATCGGCTCGCCCGCCCGGGCGACCGAGGTCGACCTCGCGCTGGTGATCGCGGTCGACATTTCCTACTCGATGGAGCCTGACGAGCAGCAGTTGCAGCGCGAAGGCTTTGCCGAGGCGTTCCGCTCGCCGCTCGTGCACGAGGCGATCCGCGGCGGCGTCCTGGGGCGTATCGCCGTGACTTATCTCGAATGGGCCGGCGAAGCGGACCAGCGCGTCGTCCTGCCATGGACCGTCATCGACAACCCGGAATCGGTCATGGCTTTTGCCGGTCAGATCGACGCGATTCCGCTTCGCCGCGCCCAGCGCACGTCGATCTCCGGCGCGATCGACGCGGCTGCCAAGCTGTTCGACAACAATGGTCTCGAGGCGACGCGCCGGGTCATCGACGTCTCCGGCGACGGCGCCAACAACCAGGGCCGCCCGGTGGTCGCCGCCCGCGACGAGGCACTCGCCAGGGGCCTGATCATCAACGGCCTGCCGATCATGCTCAAGCAGCCCGGCTTCCTCGACGTGCCCGAGCTCGACATCTACTACCGCGACTGCGTCATCGGCGGGCCTGGCGCCTTCATGATCCCGGCGCGCGACAGGGCACAGTTCCAGGACGCCATCAAGAACAAGATCCTGCTCGAGGTCGCCGGCGGCTTTGAGGCCCCGCTCCTCCGCCACGCGCAGACGCAGACGCAGACCAGGCAGGCAGACTGCATGACCGGCGAGATGCAGTGGCGCGAGCGCATCGGGAACTGATTCCAGTCCAGGCGTCGGGGGCGCTAGGAACGCGATGCCGGGCCCGCCCAGGGCGACGTGGCATGTCGGCTGCGACATGCCGCGCGGTGGGGCCGCGACAGCCTACAGGAAGTAATCGCTCGCCAGGTCGGGAACGGTGGAGCGGCCGCGCAGATGGAACTGGATCTCGAGCGCGGCGTCGGCATCGGTGTTGCCGCGCACGAATGTCTGCCCGCCGGAGACGAACACGCTCAGCTCGCCGGGACCCGGCGTAGCGCTCGAGCCGATGAAGACGAAGGCCTGGTTGCCTGCCAAGGTCGTATTGGCATCAATACGCACGAGGTCGATCTTGTCGCCCTCGGACCTCGTGAAATCCTGGAGAGCGTCCTCGAATGCGAGACCCGGCCGGCTGTCGGCCGTCGTGACGAAGCGGAAGCGGTCCGCGCCGGGTCCGCCAGACAGCACGTCGCGGCCAAGCCCGGCGAGCAGCACGTCATTGCCGGTGACGCCGTTCAGCCGGTCGTTGCCGGTACCGCCGTCGAGAATGTCGTTGCCGCCGCTTCCTTCCAGCCTGTCACCGCCGCCGAGCCCCTTGAGAACATTGTTGCGGGCGTTGCCGATGAGGAAGTTGCCGAGGCTGTTACCCTGGCCTCGCGTCGCTCCGGCGTCGAGCACAAGCTCTTCGACATTGGCGCTCAGCGCCGTGAAGGAGAGCGGGCTGAAGACCACGTCGTGTCCTTGATTGGCGGCTTCGATCACCTGGTCGCGGCGATTGTCGATGAAATACGTATCGCTTCCGGTTCCTCCCGACATCCGGTCAGCCCCGATCCCGCCATTGAGCCGATCGTTTCCGCCCAGGCCCTTCAGGACGTTGTTGACGCCGTTCCCGACGATGCCGTTGTCGAGATTGTTGCCGGTGCCGGAGACGGCGGAGCCCAAGAGGACGAGGTGCTCGACATTGGCTGCCAACGTGAAATTGACGGAGCTTCTGACGTTATCAATGCTGTCAGGCCTGGCGTTCGATGTCTCGAACACCCGATCGGAGCTGTTGTTGACGATATAGGTGTCGTTGCTCAGGCCGCCGAA
>DATBIR010000263.1:0-24228 GCA_036556825.1 Beijerinckiaceae bacterium | reverse complement strand
GATGCAAGGCCCGCCATCGCCTTTCAGGCCGCGGAAGCGGGCTTCACTCCCGAGCCGCAGCCTCCCAACCCGCTCGCGGTCGCCGAGACGGCGATCAGCGAACCCGCCCCGGAACCGGAATCGCGGCCGTCGATGCCGATCCTCGGCATCCCGGGGCCCGACGTGTGGCCGGGATTTCCGGCAAGCGGCCCGTGATGCGGAAGCCCGATCCTCAGGCCGGCTGGCCGCTCAGCCGGCGCCGGGCGCGCTCGTAGCCGATCAGGGGCAGGAGCGGCGCCAGCTCCGGGCCGTGGTCAAGGCCGGTCAGGGCGAGGCGCAAGGGCATGAACAACGCCTTGCCCTTGGCGCCGGTGCGCGCCTTGACCGCCTCCGTCCAGGCCTTCCAGGTCGACCCGTCCCAAGGCTCGCGGGGAAGGAGCTCGGATGCCGTCGCGGCAAGCGCCGGCTCCGTGATGACGGGCTGCACCGGTCCCGTGACGACGGGCCACCACGTGGCCGCGTCCGCAACTTTCGTCAGGTTCGTGCGAACCGCATTCCAGAAGGCTTCGCCGCCATCGATGCCGGCGGCGGCAAGGCGCCCGCGCACGTGCGCGTAGCTCAGCGTATGGACCAGCTTGCTGTTGAGCTGCTCCAGCTCGCTCTCGTCGAACCTGGCAGGCGCGCGCGAGATGTGTGCGAAATCGACGAGTTGGGCGAGCTCGTCGAGGCTGCCGACCGGGCGGACGGCTTCCGCCGAGCCGACCAGCACCGCGAGGGAAGCGACGGCCTCCGGCTCGAGCCCGGCCTCGCGCAGGCTGCGCAACGACAGATGCCCCAGCCGTTTCGAGAGTCCCTCCCCGCTCGCCGTCGTCAGCAGGTTGTGATGCGCGAATGTCGGCGCCGACGCGCCGAGCGCCTCGAATATCTGGATCTGCACGGCGGTGTTGGTGACGTGGTCCTCGCCACGGATCACATGCGTGATGGCGAGGTCGATGTCGTCGACGACGGACGGCAACGTGTAGAGATACGTGCCGTCCTCGCGCACGAGCACCGGATCGGACAGGGACGCGCAATCGACGTGGCTTTCGCCGCGCACAAGGTCGCGCCAGGTCACGGAATGGTGGTCGAGCAGGAAGCGCCAATGGGGGCGCCGCCCTTCCGCCTCGAGCCGGGCCCTGTCGTCGGCGGTCAGCTTCAACGCGGTGCGGTCGTAGATCGGCGGCAGGCCGCGGGCCAGCTGGCGCTTGCGGCGGCGCTCGAGCTCGTCAGGTGTCTCGTAACAGGCATAAAGCCGCCCGGCCCGCTCGAGGCGGTCGGCGGCCGAGCGGTACAGGGCAAAGCGCTCCGACTGGTGCACGATGCGGTCCGGGCCGGTGCCGAGCCACGCCAGGTCCTCGGCGATGGCCCGTGCGTATTCGGGCTTCGAGCGTTCGAGGTCGGTGTCGTCGAAACGCAGGATGAAGGTGCCGCCGTCGCGGCGGGCGAAAAGCGCGTTGAGGAGGGCCGTGCGCGCATTGCCGATGTGAATGAGGCCCGTCGGAGACGGGGCAAAGCGGACGATCGGTTTGCTCATGCCGCCTTATGGCGAAGGCGATCGGACGGTGCAACGCCGCCCTGGCGCGCCATCTCGCCGAGCGCCCTTCCGGGTCGGAACGCAAGTATTCACAGCAAAGTGCAGCCAAGTTTCACAAAGGTAAATGCATCTGCGGCGCTGTTCCGCAACAATTTCGTTGCGAGCGCGGGTTTCTCCTCCCAAGCGTGCTCGAACGGCCCCGCCGGTCTTACAATGCTCCCTTGCCGGCGGGGCCACCCCCCCCTTACTGACCGAATTGCATCGGGGCGGAGGGGCTGCCGGAAGAAGTGTCGCACCCCGAAACTTTGTCCCCGCCGCCGCGTTTATGGTTTCGCCGTCCGGCCACGTTGTGGGGGTTTCGTTGCGTTGACGTCCGGGAAAGCGTACCGCCCTGGAGCGGGCGAGGTGGCCTATCACCTGGGTCTCCTGCAGGCCAAGATCGAACAAATCGCCGAGCGGGCGGGCGTTTCGGTCTACGACCGGCTGACCCTGGAGGGGCTGCTCGCGGCCTTGCCGTGGGCCGAGCGCCGCCGTGTCAGCC
Source organism: Beijerinckiaceae bacterium (assembly GCA_036556825.1). Classification (GTDB taxonomy): domain Bacteria; phylum Pseudomonadota; class Alphaproteobacteria; order Rhizobiales; family Beijerinckiaceae; genus JAJKJG01. Next base: position 22,135 of record DATBIR010000263.1, on the reverse strand, counting down.
TGTTCCTGAAAGCCTCCCGGGCGCAGTCCGATGACGAAGCCCTGCACCAGGCCATCGAGATCCTGTCGTCGCTCGCCTCCCGGGCCTGGACCGATAAGCCCGTCGCGGACGGGGCCGCCGAAAGCAACAGCACCGCGCAGCCGCCCAACGACCAGGAAGGTCAGGAGCGGCAAGGCTAGAGCCCACTCCCTCACGCGCAGCGGCGCCGGCTTTCCGAGCTTTGGGAGACGCATCCCTTTGGCGAACTCGACCCATCCCGATCAAGTCCGGGGCAGCATTCGCCGGGAAATACCCTAACAGATCCTTGGCGGGCAGCTGCTGCCAGGCGTGCTTTCGCGGTGCGTATCCATCGAAATTTAACCAGCCCCGGCCTAGAGCTACGGACAGCATGGACGCGGGAAGCGGCGGTGTCTAGCAAGCGAGCACACGAGCGTAAGGAAGCTTTCGTTCCGGGCAGGATCCTCCTGAATATCCCGGGCTTTTCGGGCTATTGCACGATCCGCGACCTGTCGCAGGGCGGCGCCAAGCTGGCCTTCGGAAGCGTTCCCCACCTGCCCGAGACCTTCGAGCTGCATATCCCGTCGCACGGCAAGGTCCACCTCGTCGAGGTGAGATGGCAGCGCGGACTGCAGATCGGCGTCCAGTTCCAGAGCTCACGCAGCGTCAGCATCACCGAGAACGCCGCTCCGCTCCCGGCTACTGCGCGGCCTCGGGCACCTTCTCGCTGAACGCGCGCTCGGTCATCTGCACATCGACGATGCTCGGCAGGCTGGCCTCGTTGCCGAGATGCTGGATCGAATGCGCCGAGGCGGCGCGGGCGAACACGAAGTGGTCGCGCCAGCGCGCCTGCGGCTGCGCCATCGCCGAATAGACGTAAGCGCCATGAAAGATGTCGCCGGCGCCGTTGGTGTCGAGGATGCGCTCGCGCGGCACGTCGAGGGCGGGCAGCGTCTGGCGCACGCCCTTCTCGTCGTACCAAAGCATTCCCTGTTCGCCGAGCGTCACGCCGCCGATGCGGCAACCGCGTGACTGCAGATAGTCGAGCATCTGCGCCGGCGTGAGCTTCATCTGCTCGCACAGGCGCTCGGCGACGACCGCCACGTCGATGAAGCCGAGAAGCTCGTGGGTGTTGGCGCGCAAGCCGCCGCCGTCGAGAGATGTGAGGATGCCGGCCTCGCGGCACGCCTTGGCGTAATGCAGGGCCGCGTCGCCCTGATGTCCGTCGAGATGCAGGGCGCGGCAGCCCTGCAGATTGAGCGGCGGAAACGGATGCAGGTAGTGGTCGTCGCGGCAGCGCACGATGGCGCGCCGGCCTTCACGGGGCATGATGAAGGAGAGCGACGACTCGCGCACCTTGCGGTGGTGGACCGGAACCCCGTATTTGGCCGCCATGTCGATGAACATGCGGCCCAGCCAGTCGTCGGCGATCGAGGTGAGCAGATCCGGCGCGATACCGAGCTTGGCGCAGCAGAACGCCGCCGTGACCGCATTGCCGCCGAACGAGATGGCGTAATCCTCCGCCACCGTCTTCTCGTCGCCCGTCGGCAGATAATCGGTCACGAAGGTGACGTCGATATAGGTTTGCCCGATGAAGAGCGCTTCCATGCGTGGCCGTCCTGATGTCCCGCGCTATATGCGGCCTTCCGGCGCTTCCGCCAAGCCTGTCGAGGAGGGGGCGGACCGCCGGGCCGGGCGAATCGCCTTGATCCGGCCCGCGCAAGGTCCGATATCGTCGGCATGAAGGTATTCGAACCCGTTCATGTGATTGGCGGCGGGCTCGCCGGGTCGGAAGCGGCCTGGCAGATCGCGGCCGCCGGCATTCCAGTGGTGCTGCACGAAATGCGCCCCGTCCGCGGCACGGACGCGCACAAGACGGGGCTCCTCGCCGAGCTGGTCTGTTCCAATTCGTTTCGCTCCGACGATGCGGAAGCGAACGCGGTCGGCCTGCTGCATCAGGAAATGCGCCGTCTCGGCTCGCTGATCATGAGCCGGGGCGATGCCCATCAGGTCCCGGCGGGAGGCGCGCTTGCGGTCGACCGCGACGGTTTCTCGGCGGCCGTGACGGCGGCGCTGGAAGCGCATCCGCTGGTCACGATCGCGCGCGAGGAGATCGCCGGTTTGCCGCCGGCCGACTGGAGTTCCGTGATCGTCGCCACCGGCCCCCTCACCTCCCCGGCCCTGGCCGAAGCGATCCGCGGGCTCACCGGCGAGGCCGAGCTGGCATTCTTCGATGCGATCGCGCCGATCGTCTATCGCGAGTCGATCGACATGGGCGAAGCGTGGTTCCAGTCGCGTTACGACAAGGCGGGGCCGGGCGGCACCGGGGCCGACTACATCAACTGTCCCCTCGACCGCGATCAATACGAGACCTTCATCGCGGCGCTCCTTGCCGGCGACAAGACTTCCTTCAAGGATTGGGAGGCTTCGACCCCGTATTTCGACGGCTGCCTGCCCATCGAGGTGATGGCCGAGCGCGGCGCCGAGACGTTGCGGCACGGGCCGATGAAGCCGGTCGGGCTGACCAACCCGCACCGCCCGGAGCAAAAACCCTATGCCGTCGTGCAGTTGCGCCAGGACAATGCGCTCGGCACCCTGTTCAACATGGTCGGCTTCCAGACCAAGCTCAAACACGGCGAGCAAACGCGCATTTTCCGCACCATCCCGGGTCTCGGGAAGGCCGAGTTCGCGCGGCTCGGCGGGCTGCATCGCAACACTTATCTCAACTCGCCGAACCTGCTCGATCCCACGCTCCGACTGAAGGCGCTGCCGCATCTCCGCTTCGCAGGACAGATCACCGGCTGCGAGGGCTACGTGGAGAGCGCCGCCGTCGGCCTCATGGCGGGGCGTTTCGCGGCGGCCGAGCGGCTCGGCCAGCCGATCCAGCCCCTGCCCGCGACCACGGCGCTCGGCGCGCTGATCAATCACATCACCGGCGGGCACATCGAGACGATCGACGAAGGGCCGCGCTCGTTCCAGCCCATGAACGTCAATTTCGGCTTGTTCCCGCCGCTCGCCCATGCGCCGAAGGCGCCCGATGGCAAGCGGCTGCGCGGACCCGCAAAGGCGCTCGCCAGAAAACGCGCGCTGACTGAGCGCGCCCGCACAGACCTGTCGGCGTGGCTCGGCCAGATTCTCGTTCCGGCTGCGGCCGAGTGAAAGTGAGGTGGACGATGATCAGGATGGCCCATGCAGCCGCGGTTGCCGTGACGGTTCTTGTCACGGCAACGGGCGCGAAGGCGTTCGATCGCGACGAGGGTCGCGGCTGGGGCGCCTACTACAACAACCATCTGAGTTCGTACGACGGGCGGCCGGTCGGGCCGCCGCTGCCCTCGCTGCCGCGCGGCTACCAGTATTACAACAACCAGCTGATCGTCGGCGCCGGGCCGAGCCCGTGGGGTGACCCGTATCCGACTTACGCGGCTCCGCCGTACGGTCCCCGTTACGTCGCCGGGCCTCATGCCACCGGCTCGGTCAGGATCCTGCGGAAGCGCAAGGCCCCGCGTCACCGCTAAGATAATTCAGAGCCCGCCGCGTCGCCTCGCGCGCCACAGGATCCAGAGCCGGCGCCATTGCGGGACGTCGACGACCGTGCGCAGCGGATCGTAGTCGCCTCGCTCCATTGCGGCGAGATAGGCGGGCACCAGCGCAACGGCCAGGAAGGCGGGTGCGAGCGCCGGCGTGATCGTGCCGCGCAGAGCCTGCGCGCGGTCATGATGACGCCTTGCCAGCGCGCGCATGTCGGCGAGGGCCGCGGCCAGCCCGGGACCGCCCCGGCCGGTGACGATGTCGTCACGGCTCACGCCGTGCCGCGCGAGCACGTCGTGCGGGATGTAGACCTGGCCGCGCCGGGCGTGCCACGGAAAGGCGCGCAGCAGCCCGGCGATGGCGTAGGCGACGCCGGCATGGCCCGCGGCCTCGGCGCCACCGGGATCGGTGCCGTCGGCGAGGATGAGCGTGACGAGCCGCACCAGGGCCGAGGACGTCTCGCCGCAATAGCCCTCGAGATCGCCGGACGACGGCATCGGGTCGTCGTAGAGATCGAACACCCGCGCATCGACGAGGCCGGTCAGGGCCGCACGGGGCAAGGCAAAGCGCACGATCGTATCCTCGAGCGCGGCGGCTGCGGGATTGGCGGCGACGTCGCCGCGGGCGTCGCCCTGCAGCACGTCGCGCCACCATTGCAGGCGGATCTCGCCGGGCATCGGGGCGCTGACCATCTCGCGCACGCGAGCGACCTCGCGGTTGAAGGCGTAGAGCGCCATCAGATGCGGCCGCTTGTCGGCGGGGGCGAACAAGGCCGCAAAGAAACGGTCGGGATCGTCCGCGCGCACCACAGCCTGGCAATGCGCGTAGGCCTGCGTGAGGTCGGGTCGCGGAGCGGGCGCCGTCGCCATCAACGGCTCATGCGACGGCGATCAGCGCGGCGGCGACCTGGCGGTTCTCGGCGAGCAGAATGTTGTAGGTGCGCGCCGCGGCACCGGTCTGCATGACGTCGTGCCTGATGCCTGCGTCGCGCAAGCGCCAGCGTACCTCCTCGGCCAGCGGGACCACGTCACTGCCCGTGCCGATCAGCAGGAGCTCGATGGCGCCGCTCTCCTCGAGCACCGGCGCGAAATCGTCGACCGTCAGCCCGCGTCCCGCGGTCGGCGTCCATGCCTTGATGCCCGACGGCAGCACCAGGATCGAGCCGCGATGCGACATGTCGGCGAAGCGAAAGCCGCCAGCCCCGTAGGCGTCGATGGGATGGCGGCCGGGAACGAAACCGGCGGGCCGGCCACCGGCCAAGGCCGTCACTCCGCCGGCTGCGCTACCGCCGGGCCCTTGGCCGGCACGTCCACGCCGCGCCCGAGCACGCCGATATAGATCAGCACCGGCGACGAGATGAAGATGGCCGAATAGGTGCAGATCAGGACGCCGAACAGCATGACGATTGCAAAGTCCTCGATCGCCTTGCCGCCGAACAGCACCAGGGCCAGCAGCGACAGCGCGGTCGTCATTGCGGTCATCACCGTGCGCGACATGGTGTGGTTGATCGACAGGTCGAGCAGCTGCTGCGTCGGCATGGCCTTGTAGCGCCTTAGCAGCTCGCGCGTGCGGTCGAACACGACCACGGTCTCGTTCAGCGAATAGCCGACGATGGTGAGGATCGCGGCGATCGATGTCATGTTGAACTCGAGCCGGGTGATCACGAAGAATCCGATGGTCAGGACGATGTCGTGCAGCGTGCCGATGATGGCGCCGACCGCCAGCTCCCGCTCGAACCGGAACCACAGGTAAAGCAGCACGGCGAGAACGGAGAGCACGACGCCGATGGTGCCGGACTGCACGAGCTCGCCCGAGACGCGCGGGCCGACCGTCTCGACGCGGCGGAACTCGAAGTCGTTCTCGAGCGTGGCGCGCGCCTTCTGCACCACCGCCGATTGCCCGGCCTCGCCGCCGGGTTGCAGCGGGAAGCGCAGGGACAGGCCACCCGCATTGCCGAATTCCTGAACCTCGACCTCGCCGAAGCCGAAGGCGTTGGCAGTCTGGCGCACCTTGGCGACGTCGGCTTGCCCGGAGCGGGCCTGCAGCTCGATCAGCGTGCCGCCTTTGAAGTCGATGCCGAAATTGAGACCGTGCGTGAGGAAGAGGAGGGCCGTGAGCACCGACAGGAAGGCCGAGAAGGGAAAGCTCACGCGCCGGAAGCGCATGAAGCCGAAATGGCTTTGGTCGGGCCAGATACGAAGCAGGCGCACGTAAAGCTCCTAGAAGGGCAGCGTCTTCGGACGCGCCCAATGGTACCAGACCGCAATCATCATGCGGGTCATGGTGACGGCCGTGATCACCGTCGTGAGGATGCCGAGAAGGAATACGACCGCGAAACCGCGCACCGGCCCGGACCCGAGGAAGAACAGGATCACGGCGGCAATTGCCATGGTGCTGTTGGAATCGATGATCGTGGCGAAAGCGCGCTCGAAGCCCGCCTGGATCGCCGAGACGATCGAGCGTCCCGCATGCGCCTCCTCGCGGATGCGCTCGTAGATCAGCACGTTGGAATCGACCGCCGTGCCGATCGTGAGCACGATGCCGGCAATTCCGGGCAGCGTGAGCGTCGCTTGCAAAGCCGACATCAGGCCGAAAATCATGCCGACGTGGACGAGCAAGGCGATATTCGCGAACAGGCCGAACAGGCCGTAGGTCATGAACATGAAGACGATGACGAAGGCTGTCGCCACATAGGTGGCGATCTTGCCAGCCTCGATGGAATCGCGCCCGAGGCCGGGCCCGACGGTGCGCTCCTCGACGATGGTCAGCTTGGCGGGCAACGCACCGGCGCGCAACAGGACCGCAAGGTCGTTGGCCTGCTGCACGGTGAAGCGGCCGGAGATCTGACCGGAGCCGCCGGTGATCGGCTGCAGGATGCGCGGCGCCGAGATCACCTCGTTGTCGAGGACGATGGCCAGCGGCCGGCCGACATTCTCGGTCGTCGCCTGGCCGAAGCGCTGGGCGCCGCGAAGATTGAAGCGGAAGTTCACGATCGGCTCGTTGGTGCGCGAGTCGAAGCCCGGCTGGGCGTCGGTGAGATCGCCGCCTTCGACGATCACGCGCCGCTCGACCGGCACGCGCTGCCCGCCGGAATCGCGCGAGGGCAGCATGTCGACATCGGACGCGCCGGTCTGGGCGAGCAGCCGGAACTCGAGCTTGGCGGTCTTGCCGAGAATCTCCTTGAGCCGCTGCGGATCCTGAAGCCCGGGCACCTGCACGAGCACACGGTCGGCGCCCTGCCGCTGAATGTTCGGCTCCGTCGTGCCAAGGGCATCGACACGCCGGCGCAGCACCTCGATCGCCTGGTCGATGGCGCGCCGGATCCTGTCGTTCATGCCCTGCTCGGTAAAGGTGAGCTGGATCAGGCCGTCGGGATTCTCGACAACATCGACGGTGCGGGCGCCCGTCTGGCCGAGGATCGCGTTGCCGATCGGCTGCGACAGCTCGCGCAGCTTGGGCATTACCCGGCCCCGGCTCGCCGGATCGGCGACGCGTAGCTGGATGCCTCGCGGCAGCATCTGGATGCCGCCTTCGAGCGCGACCCCGGTTTCGCGCAAGACGCGACGCGCGTCGTCGCGGAGCTGGATGGCCTGCGTGCGGATCAGGTCGGGCGCGTCGACCTCGAGCAGGACATGCGAGCCTCCCTGCAGATCGAGGCCGAGGACGATCGCGTGCAGCGGGATCCAGCTCGGCAGCTGGTTCTGCAGGGTGGCGCGCTGCTCGCGCGTCATCAGGCTTGGTACGGCCAGCAGGAGCCCGAGGAGCACGACGCCGATGGTGGCGACGACCTTCGTCGTGGAGAAACGTAGCATAGTTCAACCTTACCGCATCTTGGCCGAAGCCGGGCGATCACGCCTTGACCGGCTCGCCCCGCGTGCGGACCTCCGAGATCATGCCGCGCATGAGCTTGACCTTGACGCCGTCGGCGATCTCGACCTCGATCTCCGGATCGTCGGTGACCCTGGTGACCTTGGCGACGATGCCGCCCGAGGTGACGACGGTGTCGCCGCGGCGCACGTTCTTGATCATCTCCTGATGGGCCTTCACCCGGCGCTGCTGCGGCCGGATGATCAGGAACCACATGATCACGAAAATCAGGATGAAGGGGACGAACTGAAGGATCATGTCGCTGCCGCCAGCAGCGGGGGCCCCTTGGGCGAAGGCGGGGGTAATCAAGCTCGGGCTCCATGGCAAAAGGCGCGCCGGTCCGGCCGCGGACCGCGCGGGAATTCGAAAGCGGCGCGGACTATAGCGATGCACCCCGTGAAATCAATTCGCGCCGCCGCCGCATGATGGACCATGCCGGCCATTCAGGCTAAGCACACCGCCTGATTGTGAAAGCCCTATCCCGGTGAAAGTCACCTGCCCATGGCTCGCGACGACAATGTCCTTCGCCTCCCCGGCGTGAGCGCCGACCAGGCGCCTGCCCTCCTCGCCCGCATCGCGGAGGCGCTCGACCGCATCGCGCCGGTCCCGCCCGCGGCGCCCGACTTGACCGCCGCCGACGCCTTCGTCTGGCATGCGGCAACGCGACGCCTCGCGCCCGTGCCGAAGGTCAACCGCGTCGAGATGGCGCTGCTGCGCGGCATCGACCGGGTGCGTGACATGCTGGTCGAGAACACGGAGCGCTTCGCGCGCGGGCTGCCGGCCAACAACGCCCTGCTCTGGGGAGCCCGGGGCATGGGCAAGTCGTCGCTGGTCAAGGCGGTTCATGCCGAGATCAACCGGACGCTGGCGGCCTCACGCGGAGCGCGGCCCCTGAAACTCGTCGAGATCCACCGCGAGGACATCGAGACGCTGCCGGAGCTGATGGGGCTCCTGCGCCCGGACCCGCACCGCTTCATCGTGTTCTGCGACGACCTGTCCTTCGACGCCAACGACACCAGCTACAAGTCGTTGAAGGCGGTGCTCGAGGGCGGCATCGAGGGCAGGCCCGAGAACGTGATCTTCTACGCGACCTCCAACCGCCGCCACCTCCTGCCCCGCGAGATGCTGGAGAACGAGCGCTCCACGGCCATCAATCCGGGCGAAGCCGTCGAGGAAAAGGTGTCGCTGTCGGACCGCTTCGGCCTGTGGCTCGGCTTCCACAAATGCAGCCAGGACGAATTTCTCGACATGGTCTACGCCTATGCCGACCATTTCGGGCTCGGCCACGACCGCAACGCCATCCGCGCCGAGGCGCTCGAATGGGCAACGACGCGCGGCTCGCGCTCGGGACGAACCGCCTGGCAATTCATCCAGGACCTGGCCGGCCGGCTCGGCAAGACGCTGACCTCCGATCCTTCCCCGTGAGGGGAAGGTGGCATGCGTGCACAGCATGCGTGCCACCCACCCGGTCGGCTTCGCCGACTCGGCCCTCCCCTCGCGGGGAGGCATGATTACCCTCGGCTGAGGAAGGGGATCGGGTCGACCGGCGTCGAGCCCCTGCGGATCTCGAAATGCAGCTGCGGCGAGGTGACGTTGCCGGTCTGGCCCGACCTGGCGATCACCTGCCCGCGCCGCACCTTGTCGCCCCGCTTGACCGTGATCTCGCTGTTGTGGGCGTAGGCCGACACGTAGCCGTTGTCGTGGCGCACGAGGACGAGGTTGCCGTAGCCCTTCACCTCGCTGCCGGCATAGGCGACGGTGCCGCTCTCGGCGGCCTTGATCGGCGTGCCTTCCGGAACGGCGATGTTGATGCCTTCATTGCCGCTGGTGCCGCCGAAGCCGGAGATGACGCGGCCATGCGCCGGCCAGCGGAACTCGCCGGTGCCGTCGGATGAGGGCAGGCTCGCGGTCGACTCGGGATCCTTGCGCGGCGCGGCGGGCGCCGGGACGGCCGGGCGGGCCGCGACCGCCGGCGGTTTCGGCGGCGGCTCATTCCTGGCGACGCTCTGGCGCGGCTGCTTCGGCAGATCCGCCGGCGCCTCATGACGCGCAGCGGCCGCGGGGGCGCCCTCGGCGTTGTAGACGGGGATGACGATCCGTCGCCCGGCCGTGACCTGCTTGGCGCTGGTCAGGCGGTTGGCCGAGAGAATGGCGGAGGCCGGGACGCCGTAGCGGTTGGCGATCATGTTGAGGTTCTCGCCGGGGCCGACGATCACGGCCGTCCCGCCATGCGCCGACCACCCGGCTGGTCCGGAGGCGGCGATCGGCTGGCGCGGCGCCGGCAGCGCCGCCGTCTTGGCGATCGGCGACGGCAATCGGTAGGTCGGCGCCGGCGCGCGCTGGGGCTGGAATTGCGGCGGCGGCTGATACTGTGGCTCCGGCGCGGGCAGCGGCATCGATTGTACCGCCACGCGCGGCTTCGGACGCGGCGATTCCGCGAGGCTGCCGGTCATCGTCGGCTCGCGGCTCGACGCGGACGAGCCAAAGGGATTGGAAAACGGGTTGCTCGAGAAGCGTATCGTGTCTGAACTGCACCCGCTCGCGGCGCCGCCGATCAGGCCGATGGCGATGACCCGCGACAGCGCACGCAATTGTCCGACACTCACACGCATACGCATGGGCACACCTACGCTTACGCAACCTCGCTGGCGGCCATTAAGCGGCGGTCAGGTTAAGCAAGGGTTGCGGAGCCGGGACAATAACTGCCGTTCAGGTTAAGCAAGCGTTGACATGTGCCAGGGCCAGCCGGCCATTCACAGCGATGCGGCGGGTCCCGTCACCAGCGGTGCAAGGCGAAGCCGGGCGCCGACTTCCTGTTTCAGCTTGTTGTACGGCTGCCGCTCGATGCGAATGAGCCGCGGCGAGCCCTCGACCGTGATGGCGCCGACGAGCCGGCCGCCGGCGGCAAGCAGCGTCGTGACCGTCGCGGGCACGGCCGCAAGCGCACCGTTGAGCAGGATGCGCTCGAAGCCGCCGCCGGGCAGGCCGGGCACCAGCCCGTCGCCGACATCGGCGGTGACCGAGCCGCCAAGGCCGGCAATGCGCAGCCGTTCGACGGCGCTCTCGGCCAGGGTGGCGTAGCGCTCGAAGGTGTGCACCTGGCCGCCGAGATGCGCCAGCAGCGCCGTGACGTAGCCCGAGCCTGTCCCGACCTCGAGCACCCGCTGTCCGGGGCGCGCCTCGAGGGCCGCCAGCATGGCGGCAACGGTGGCGGGCGAGGTCATGGTCTGGCCGCACGGCAACGGCAGCGCGACGTCGCGGCGCGCCAGGTCGGCGAAGCGGCGCGGTGCGAACAGCTCGCGCGAGACGCATTCCATCGCCCTGAGAACGGCCGTGTCGCGGATATTGCGCGCGCGCAGGGCGAGGATGAAGGCGGCGGCCTCGACCCGGTGCGGAGGCGCCTCGTCCAGCGCGGCGGAAAGGACGGTCATGCGTGCGGCACTTCGCGGCGATGCCCTGCTCTACGAAACCCTAGCGCGGCCGGGTTGACGGATCGTAGCCGGCCTCGGCGAAAGCCTGCGCGAAGCGCGTCATGGTCGGCTCGTCGGTCAGATCCAGCCGGAGCGGCGTCACCGAGATGCGCCGGTCGGCGATCGCCCAGAGGTCCGTGCCGTTGCCCGGCACGTCCTTGCGCCGCGAGAAGGCCACCCAGAAATACGGGTTGCCGCGGCCGTCGGTGCGCGCATCGATGGCGAGAAGTTCCTGGCTGCGCTGCCCCTGCGCGGTGACGGCCACCCCGCGAACCTCCTCCGGTTCGCAATCGGGGAAGTTGACGTTGACCATCACGCCGGGCGGAACACCCTCGTCGAGCACGCGCCTGATCACGCCGGCCGCGTGCTGTTCGGCGCAGTGCCATTTCACCCGCTCGCGTCCGCCCGGCCCGTAGGCCTGCGACAGGGCGATCGAGGGCACGCCGAGAATCGTGCCTTCCATGGCGCCCGCGACCGTGCCCGAATAGGTGACATCCTCGGCGACATTCTGGCCGCGGTTGACGCCCGACAGCACGAGATCGGGCCGCGCATCGCGCATCAGGTGGCGGACGCCCATGATCACGCAGTCGGTCGGCGTGCCCTTGATGGCGAAGCGCCGCTCCGAGATGTCGCGCAGGCGCAGCGGGTCGTTGAGGGAGAGCGAATGCGACACGCCGCTCTGGTCGCTCTCCGGCGCCACCACCCAGATGTCGTCGGACAGCTGCCGGGCGATGCGCTCGAGCGTCTCGAGCCCCGGCGCGTGGATGCCGTCGTCGTTGGTGACGAGGATGCGCATCGGCGCCGCCGTCACCCGCGCGCGATGCGCTTGAGCCCGCCCATATAGGGCGCCAGCGCGTCCGGCACGCCGACGCTGCCGTCCTCGTTCTGGTAGGTCTCCATGACCGCGATGAGCGCGCGGCCGACGGCGACGCCGGAGCCGTTGAGGGTGTGCACGAAGCGCGGCCCCTTGCCGTCGCGCGGGCGGTAGCGCGCGCTCATGCGCCGGGCCTGGAAATCGGTGCAGACCGAGCAGCTCGAGATCTCGCGATAGGTCCCCTGCCCCGGCAGCCACACCTCGATGTCGTAGGTTTTCGCCGCGGCGAAGCCCATGTCGCCGGTGCACAGGGTGATGACCCGGTAAGGCAGGTCGAGCCGCTTGAGCACCGCCTCGGCGCTGGCGAGCATGCGCTCGTGCTCGTCGGCCGACTGCTCCGGCGTCGTCACAGACACCAGCTCGCATTTCGTGAACTGGTGCTGGCGCAGCATGCCGCGCGTGTCCTTGCCGGCGGCGCCCGCCTCGGCCCGGAAGCACGGCGTCAGCGCCGTGAAGCGCAGCGGCAGCTCGTCCTCGGAAAGCAGCGTGTCGCGCACGAGATTGGTGAGCGAGACCTCGGCGGTCGGGATGAGCCAGAGATGCTCGCCGTCGACGCGGGTGTCCGGACGCCCGCGAAAGACGGAGAATTGGTCGTCTTCGAACTTCGGCAGCTGCGCCGTCCCGAACATCACCTCGTCGCGCACGAGCAGCGGCGGGGCGACCTCCGCGTAGCCGTGCTCGGTCGTGTGCAGGTCGAGCATGAACTGCCCGAGCGCGCGCTCGAGGCGCGCGAGCTGGCCGCGCAGCACGACGAAACGCGCGCCCGACAGCTTTGCGGCGGTCTCGAAATCCATGAAGCCCATGGCCTCGCCGATCTCGAAATGCTGGCGCGGCGTGGCGAGGTCGCGAGGCGCGCCGACGCGATGGCGCTCGACATTGTCGGTCTCGTCCTTGCCGACCGGCACGTCGGAAGCCGGCGTGTTGGGGATGCCGGCCAGCGCCTCTTCCAGCGACTTGAGGGCCAAGCGCTCGGCCGCTTCGAGCTGCGGCGCGGAGTCCTTCAGGCGCGCCACCTCGGCCATCAGCTCCTGCGCCCGCGCCTCGTCCTTCTTCGCCTTGGCCTGGCCGATCTCCCTGGACAGCGCGTTGCGGCGCTCCTGGGCGGCCTGAAGCGCCGCGACCGCAGCCTTGCGCCGGTCGTCCAGGGCGACCAGCTCGGCCGACAACGGCGCGAGGCCGCGATTGGCGAGGCCCTGGTCGAAGACGGCGGGATGTTCGCGGATGAGGCGGATGTCGTGCATGGTACCAGGCTGAGATCGAAGCCGTCCCGACAAGAGCGGCGACCCGCGTTTTGTCTTATCGGGATGCCCGGCACAAGGGCTTGTGCTCGGGCCGGCCGAAGGCCGGACCCGAGTGCCGGGCATGACATCGCGAGTAGTTGACCGTGCCTATTCCGCCGCGGCGGTGCGGCGGGCCGCCTCCTCGGCGCGTTTCTTTTCGACCATCTGCACGGCCAGGATCGAGGCCTCGTAGAGAAGCAGGGTGGGCGCCGCGAGAGCAACCTGGCTGATCACGTCGGGCGGCGTCAGCACCGCCGCGATCACGAACACGATGACGATGGCGTAGCGGCGCTTTTCCTTGAGGAACTTCGCATCGATCAGGCCGGCCCGCGCCAGCAGCGTGAGGATCACCGGCAGCTGGAAGCAGATCCCGAACGCGAAAATCAGGGTCATGATCAGCGAGAGATACTCGTTGACCTTGGGCAGGAACTGGATGGTCGGCGCGTCGGCGGCAGCGAGCTGCTGCATGCCGATCGAGAAGCGCATCAGCAGCGGCATGGCGATGAAATAGACGACCAGCGCACCGACGAAGAACAGGATCGGAGTCGCAGCCAGATACGGCAGAAAGGCGCGGCGCTCGTTGCGATAGAGACCCGGCGCGACGAATTTGTAGATCTGCGTCGCGATGACCGGAAAGGCGAGAAACGCCGCGCCGAAAACCGCAACCTGGATCTGCACGAAGAAGAATTCGAGCGGATGGGTGTAGATCAGCTGCGCCTTCTCGGGCGAGCCGACGGCGTGCACGTAAGGCCCAACCAGGATGTTGTAGATCGGGATCGCCATCCAGAAGCACACGAAGAACATCACCACGAAAGCGATCAGCGCCTTGATCAGGCGCTGGCGCAATTCGATGAGATGATCCATGAGCGGGGCCCGGGAGGCTTCGATCTCGTCGTCGTCGTTGGGCTCCTCGGGCTTCACGTGCTTCATGCCTTGGCCCCGTCGGGCTTGCTTTCGGGCGCTGACGGAATCGCTTCAGCGACCGCTGCCTCCGCCGGCGGCGCCAGCACGGCCGCGACGCCCGGTTCCGGCGTCGGCGGGGGCAACAGCTCGTTCGGGCCGGCGGCAGCCGGCGCGCCCTGGTGCTCGACGGCGGCTTTCAGCTCGTCGTGAGCGGTCTGGATGGGATTGTAGCTGGTATTCAGCGTCGCCGCCGACTGCACTTCCTCGACCTGCTTGCGGATCTCGTCGAGCTCCGCCTCGCGCATGGCGTCCTGGAACTGGTTCTGGAACTCGGACGCCATGCGGCGCACCTTGGCGGTCATGTTGCCGACGGTGCGCAGCGCCTTGGGCAGGTCCTTGGGCCCGATCACGATCAGCGCGACGGCGCCGATCACCATCACTTCTCCCCAGCTCAGGTCGAACATGACTCGGCCTCGGACCTTTCAAACAACGCCGACGATCGCGCCGGCAAGCAGGCCGAAGCGACCGGAAAGGCGCCGGCTCAGCCGGCCTTGCGCTCGCCGAGCGTCGGGCTCGTGCCGGCGGGCGCGGCACCCGCCGACGGAGCCGTCTGGTGTTCGATCGTCCTGACCGGCTCGCTCGTCGTCGTGCCCGGCTGGCCCGGGGTGGTGGCGACCGTGTCCTCCTCGGACATACCCTTCTTGAAGGCTTTGATGCCCTTGGCGAAATCGCCCATCATCTCGGAAATCTTGCCGCGCCCGCCGAACAGCAGCAGGATCAGCAGGCCGACGATGAGCCAGTGCCAGATACTAAAGGTGCCCATAATCTGCTCCTGCGCCGCTCGCGGCGGCGCCTGGGGTTTTCTCTCGCGCCAAACCTACGGATCGCCTGCGGCGAAAACAAGGACTTCATCGGGGTTGATGTGGACCCCGACATCTTGTCCCACCTCGGCTTTCATGCGGTTGCCGACCCGCGCCTGGAGGGGGGCCTCGAGGCCCTGCACGGCGATGTGCAGCAGGTCGAGTTCGCCCAGGAAGCGGCGTGAGACGATGCGTCCGGGCAGCCCGTCGCCGGGCGGCCGCAGCTGGACCCCGCGCGGCCGCACGCAGACCAGGCCGGACTGGCCGTCGCGCAGATGCGCCGCCGGGAAGCTGCCGAGCGGGATAGTCACCTGCCCGCCCTCGGCGATCCCCTCCACCTCGTTGAAATCGCAGAAGAAGCGGGCGGCGAAAATGTCGGCCGGATGGCGGTAGATGGTCTCGGCGTCGCCTTCCTGCACGACCCGCCCCTGACGCATCAGGACGATCCGGTCGGCGATGCGCATCGCCTCCTCCGGGTCGTGCGTCACGACGATGGTGGTGGCGCCCATCTCGCGCAAAATGGCGATCGTCTCCTCGCGAATGGCATCGCGCATGCGCCGGTCGAGATTAGAGAAGGGCTCGTCCATGAGGAGCACGCCGGGACGCGGCGCGATCGAGCGGGCCAGGGCCACCCGCTGCTGCTCTCCCCCGGACAGGATGTCGGGGTAATCGCCCGCGTTGCGCTCGAGGCCGACGCGGGCAAGCGCCCGCCTGGCCAGCGCCTCGGCCTCGCCAGCCGGGAGGTCGCGCAGCCCGAAGGTGACGTTCTCGAGGATCGTGAGATGCGGGAACAGCGCATAGTCCTGGAACATCAGCCCGATGCCGCGCTGTTCGGGGGGCAGCAGGGTCTTGGGACCGCTCACCTCGATGCCGTCGAGGAAGACGCGGCCTTGCGACGGCGTCTCGACGCCGGCCGCGACACGCAGCAAGGTGGTCTTGCCGCAGCCGGAATGCCCCAGGAGGCAGACGATCTCGCCCGGCCTGATGACCAGCGATACGCCGTCGAGGGCGCGGGTTTCCCCGTAGATCTGCGAGACCTGCTCGAAGGCAAGCTCGGCCGGGATGGAAGCGCCGGCCGTGCCGCGCTGCCCCCAGCGCGGGAAACGCACACGATCGCGCGCGCGGGCGCCGGTTTCACTCATACGCGTGTAACAAGGTTCAGCCCGGCGAAGGCTCGCCGCGGTCGTCGCCGGCGTCAAGCGGCACAAAGTCGTCCTCGAGCGGATCCTCGTCGTCGCGAAGGGTGATGTCGTCGGACGGCGTCGGGACGGCAAGATCGCCCAGCCGCCCCTCCAGGAAGCCGGCCCCCTTCAGCTCCTCGAGGCCGGGCAGGTCGTCGATCGCATCGAGCCCGAAATGCTCGAGGAAGGCCGGGGTGGTTCCGTAGGTGACGGGCCGGCCGGGAACCCGGCGGCGCCCGCGCAGGCGGATCCAGCCGGTCTCGAGCAGGAGATCGATGGTGCCCTTGGAGGTCGCCACGCCGCGGATGTCCTCAATCTCGGCGCGGGTGACGGGCTGGTGGTAGGCGATGATGGCCAGGGTCTCCATGGCGGCGCGCGACAGGCGGCGCGGCTCGGTGACGTTGCGCGCCAGCACGAAAGCCAGATCGCTCGCGGTGCGGAACGTCCACTTGCCGGCGACGCGCACGAGATTGACCCCGCGAGTGGCGTAACGCTCCCGGAGATCGGCCAGGATCGCTTCGACATCGGCGCCTTCCGGCAGCCGGCCGGCGAGCTCGGTCGCGTCGAGCGGCTCTGCGGAGGCGAACAGCAGCGCTTCGGCGATCCGTACGGCTTCTTCGTAGTCGGGCTTCTGCACGGGCTCGTGGTCGTGGGGTCTCAATGGGACGACATTCATCCTCTTATCCATGACTTCAGCCCTCGAAGGTCGGCGCCGGATCTTCCCGGCGCCGCACCCAGAGCGGCGCGAAGGGCTCGTCCTGACGCAGGACAAGACGTCCCTCGCGGACCATCTCCAGGGTTGCCGAAAAGGCCGAAGCCAGGACCGTCGTGCGCATCTCGGGCTCGACCATGTAATGCAGCAGATAGCCGTCCAGGGTCGTCCAGTCCTCGGCCTGGCCGACCAGCTGCTGGAGCGCTGCGCGCGCGTCCTCGAGCGACCAGACCTGGCGTTTCGGCAAGATCATGCGCGCGCTGGCCTGCTTCTGGCGCTGCCGCGCATAAGCCGACAGGAGGTCGTAGAGCGTTCCCTCCCACTCGGAATCGCGATGAATCCGGACCGGTTCCGGCCGCCCGCGCGCGAACACGTCGCGGCCGAGCTGGCTGCGCTCGGACAGGCGCGCCGCCGCCTCGCGGATCGCCTCGAGCCGGCGCAGGCGCAGGGCCAGGGCGCTGGCGAGGTCGGTGGCGGTCGGCTCCTCGCCCTTGGGCGGCTCCGGCAGGAGCAGGCGTGATTTGAGATAGGCGAGCCAGGCCGCCATCACGAGATAATCGGCGGCGAGCTCGAGCCGCATGCGCCGCGCTTCCTCGATGAAGGTGAGATACTGCTCGGCCAGGGCCAGGATCGAGATGCGATGCAGGTCAACCTTCTGCCGCCGGGCAAGCTCCAGCAGCAGGTCGAGCGGCCCCTCGAAGCCGTCCACGTCGACATGCAGCTCGGGCTCGCCCTCGGCGCGCTCGCTCAGCTCGATGTCGTCGAATGGTAGCGCTTCGGCCATTGCTCCCCGATGACCATTGATCCAGTGATTCGGGCGGTCAGCCCAATGTCGGGCCGCTAGGCGGCGGTCGCAAGGGCGGCGTCGAGGCGGGCCTGCGCGTCCACAGCATCGAGCGGCTCGGGGCGGTGAGCGATGCGGCCCAGGGCGTTCTCGGCCCGCCGCCGGGCCTTGCCGGCCAGGATCGGCGTCGCCGCGGCGACCGCCTGCATCTCGTCGAGCCTGCCGTTGCAGTGCAGCGCCACATCGCACCCGGCCGCAATCGCCGCCGCCGCCCGCTCGCCGAGCGAGCCGGACAGGGCGTTCATCGACAGGTCGTCGCTCATGACCAGCCCGGCGAAGCCGATCGAGCCCCGGATCACCTCGCGCATCACCTTGCGCGACGTGGTCGCAGGCCGTTCGGGATCGATCGCCGCGTAGACCACATGCGCCGTCATCGCCAGGGGCATGTCGGCAAGCACCCGGAACGGCTCGAAATCCGTGCGCTCGAGCTCGTCGCGCGACGCGGTGACGGTGGGCAGGGCCTCGTGGCTGTCCGACCCGGCCCGGCCGTGGCCGGGGATATGCTTGACCACCGGCAGCACGCCGCCGGCGAGAAGTCCCTCGGCGGCGGCCCGTCCGAGCACGGCCACGCTCGCCACGTCGGCCCCGTAGGCGCGGTCGCCGATGACGTCGTGGGCGCCGGGCTGGGGCACGTCGAGCACCGGCAGGCAATCGACATTGATGCCGACCGACAGCAGGTCGTGAGCGATCAGCCGCGCCCCAAGCCGGGCCGCCTCGCGCCGCGTCATCGGCGCCTGGACGGCGATGCGCCCGTAGGCGCTGCCGGCCGGATAGCGGCGCCAATGCGGCGGCCCCATGCGCTGGACCCGCCCGCCCTCCTGGTCGACGAGGATCGGCGCGTCGGCGCGGCCGATGGTTTCGCGCAAGGCATCCGTCAGCGCCCTCACCTGCTCCGGCGTCTCGATATTGCGCTTGAAGAGGATGAAGCCCCAGGGATTGCTGTCCCTGAAGAAGGCACGCTCATCCGGCGTGAGTTCCGGGCCGGAACAGCCGGCGATGAAGGCGCGGATCGTCATTCAGGCGCGCTTACGGCGCTGCTCCCCGTCGGTCAATCGCGGTTCAATGCGGCGCGACGAAGCACAAGCCGTTCTGTCCGCTGGACGTCTTGAGCCGCGAGCAGAGGGCATTCGCCTCGTCTCTCGGCATCGGCCCGACGCGCATCCGATAGATGGTCCTGCCGTTGCTCTCGGCCTGCCGGATGATCGGCGAGAAGCCGCTCAGCTCGATCGGATGGCGCTGTTGCAACTGGTCGAAGGCGGCCCGCGCTTCGCTCGGCGAAGACTTGACGCCGACCTGGACGTCGAAGCCGCCGGCCGATGGGGCCGGCGCGGCCGAGGTTTCGGTCGGCTCGCGCAACGACGCGGGCGCCATGCCGGCGACGCGCGGCTCGGACCTGGAACGGGACAGGTCTGGCGCGATCTGCAGGGGCCCGGCCCCGGCCGCATCCATGCCGCGCGACGGAGTTCCGGCGACCTGCGCGGCGGACGGCGTAACCGTCACATCGCGCGGGCGCTGTGGCGGCATGATGTTGAGCGGGCCCGCGGGCGCCACGGGCGCCATGGCGGTCGCCGCGCTCGGAACCGAAGCTGCGGGCGGCTGGGCCTGCGCCGGCGTGGCGGCCGGCGGCGGAAATGCCGGCGCGCCCGGGCGCTGCGCCGGCTCGGCCCCGATAATGGCGCCGTCCGGACGGATCGACACGGTGCGCACGCGTCGCGGTTCGCCGAGCACGTCGGCCACCCCGCCGCTCCCGGCGCCGCCCGCGCCGCTCAGCGGACTGCCGGGGCCGCGGCCGATCTGCCGCACATCGATGGGCTGCTCCTCGCCGCTGACCACGCGGGTCTGGCTGTCGGACAAGCTGCCCTCGTAAATCTGCTTGTTCTGGTTCGGGATATCGATGCCGCCGGGGTTCAGCGGCGGGACCTTCGACGGCCCGGCATCGGCCCTGATCACCGGCGGCTCGCCACCGGCCATCATGACGGGGTCGCCGCCCAGGACGAAAAAGCCGGCGCCGCCCAGCACGGCGAGGCCGAGCGCGGCAACAGCGATCAGCCGCTTGCGCGAGCGCCGTGGCGGCGGCGCGGCGGCGAAGCTCTCCTGCGGCTCATAGCCGGCTTCGTCGTCTTCGTAATATCCGGCTTCATACTGGGCGGAGGCATAGGCCTGGGCCGACGCATGGGCCTGGCCAGGCTGGCCATAATAGGCGGCCTCCTGCTCGTGTGCGTAGGCCTGCGCCGGGGCGTGATGCGGCTCGGCGGCGGTGTGCGGGGCGTAGCCGTCCGCCGTTCCCGGATATCCCGATCGGCCCGTGGCGGGAGCCCGTGCATACGAGGCGGCGGCCTGAGGATCCGCGAGCAGCGCCCGGAAGGGATCGTCCTGGCCCACGATGCGCGCCAACTCAGCGAGCGGATCGCTCTTGGATCCCGCTCCCTGCTGAGATGACCGCAGCTGACGCTCGATCTGGTCGAGGTCGAGCGCGGCGCGGGATTTCGGACCTTCAGCCATGAACTGCCACACTCCCCGTCAGGGATACGCTACGAGAAGCTGCACCGGAGCGATGCACGGGACCGTGCCCGTGACCCTGCCCCTTCCCACCGGCGGCACCCGCTAGCGCATCTCCTCCGGCGCCGAAACGCCCAGGAGCCCCAGGCCTGACGCAAGGACGCTGCGCAGGCCATGTACCAGGGCGAGTCTCGCCTTTGTTAACTTGTCGTCCGATTGGTTAACAAATCGTAATTGCGGCGAGTCTTTGCCCTTGTTCCAGAAACTATGGAAGGAGCTGGCCAGATCGTAAAGAAAAAACGCGATGCGATGCGGTTCGTGACTGGCGGCCGCGCCCTCGACGACACGCGGGAACTGGGCGAGCCGGCGCAGGATCTCGGCCTCTCCCGGGTCCGCGAGCAGGGCAAGGTCGGCGTCCCCGAGGGCTTCCGCGGTCCAGTCCGTGCCGGCAAAGGCCTCGGCGGCCTGCCGGAACAGGGAGGCGCAGCGCGCGTGCGCATATTGCACGTAGAAGACCGGGTTGTCCTTCGACTGCTCGACCACCTTGGCGAGGTCGAAATCGAGGGTCGCATCGTTCTTGCGGAACAGCATCATGAAGCGGACGGGATCGCGCCCGACCTCGTCGATGACCTCGCGCAGGGTGATGAAGTCCCCTGCCCGCTTGGACATTTTGACCGGCTCGCCCGCCCGTAGCAGCCTGACCAGCTGGCACAGCTTGACGTCGAGATCGCCCTTCTCCGCGCTCACGGCCTTGACGGCGGCCTGCATGCGCTTGACGTAGCCGCCGTGGTCGGCCCCCCACACGTCGACCATGTGCATGAAGCCGCGCTCGAATTTGGAGCGGTGATAGGCGATGTCGGCCGCGAAATAGGTGTATGACCCGTCCGACTTGAGCAGCGGCCGGTCGACGTCGTCGCCGAAGGCCGTCGCCCTGAACAGCGTCTGCTCGCGATCCTCCCAGTCCTCGATCGGCTGCCCCTTCGGGGGCGGCAGGCGTCCCTCGTAGACGAGGCCGCGCGCCCGCAACTCCGCGATCGTCGAACCGATCTGGTCCGTCTCGCCCTGCGACAGCGAGCGCTCGGAAAAGAAGACGTCGTGACGGATGTTGAGCGCCGCCAGGTCCTCGCGGATCATGGCCATCATGGCGTCGATCGCCGCGTTGCGCGCCAGCGGCAGCCACTCCGCTTCCGGCTTGTCGAGCAGGGTCCGGCCGTATCTCTGCGCAAGCTGCGCGCCGACCGGCTTGAGGTAGTCGCCGGGATAGAGGCCCTCCGGAATCGCGCCGATATCCTCGCCCAGGGCCTCGCGATAGCGCATGAATGCGGAGCGGCCCAGAACGTCGACCTGGGCCCCCGCATCGTTGATGTAGTATTCGCGCGTCACCCGATAGCCGGCATAGGCAAGAAGATTGGCGAGGGCGTCGCCGAACACCGCGCCGCGGCCGTGGCCGACATGCATCGGGCCGGTCGGGTTGGCCGAGACATATTCGACGTTGACCGTCTCGCCGGCGCCCTGGCCGCTGCGGCCGAAGCCGGCGCCGTCGGCGACGAGCGCCCGCAGCACGTCGTGGTAGACGTCCTCGGTCAGCGTCAGATTGATGAAGCCCGGGCCCGCCACCTCGGCCCTGGCGACGCGCGGATCCTCGCCCAGGTCGGCGGCGATGCGCTCGGCCAGCGCGCGCGGATTCATGCGCGCTTCCTTGGCCAGAACCATGGCGGCGTTGGTGGCGAGGTCGCCGTGCGAGGCGTCGCGCGGCGGCTCGACGACGATGCGCCTCCGATCGAGGTTTTGCGGTATGTCGCCTGTCTCGGCCAACCGGCCGAGCGCGTCCGAGACGCGGCGTTCGAACAGCGCAAAGATGTTCATGAGGGTCCTTCAGCCCTGCCGGGCGCAGCCTGTGCGCCGCCCGGCATTCGTGGCGCGCCTCATGTCACGGCGGCCCGGGATCAGCAAGTCACTGCCCAATCCCCCTCCCCCTTGCGGGGAGGGGTAGGGGTGGGGGTCGGCGGATCAGAGCACGACCACCGTCGATTGCGCCGCGACGCCGGTATCAGCCGCACTGGGGGCGACGTCTCACCAGGCGGAACCACCCCCACCCCTACCCCTCCCCGCAAGGGGGA
>DATBIR010000262.1:0-15404 GCA_036556825.1 Beijerinckiaceae bacterium | reverse complement strand
GTGCTGTTCGACGCGTTGATGGTGACGAAGCCGATGCGGTAGCGGTCGTCCATCGTGGCGAACACGCGGCCCGCGGAGCTCTTCATGGTCTGCATGCGGGTGTGGTAATAGGCGAACCAGTTCGCGAAGTTGGTCATCTCCTCGTTGAAGCTGCACACCGGCTTCGACGCGCAATCGGTGCGGCTGGGCCGGCCGTCGAAGGTCGCCCCGGACACGATGTCGGTGCGCACGAACGTGCCGTAGCGCACGAACTGGTGGCCGCTGTCGATCTTGGACTGGCAGGAGGCCGGCGTGCCAAGCGTCACCGCCGCGTCCTGGTTGGCGAGTGGCCCGGTCGTGCAGTAGCGCACCGGGGCCGGGATCGTGTGCAACCCGGTGGGAATAGCCGACAGCACGCAGTCGGTGAGGTTGATATCGGCGCAGTGCTCCCGCGGCAGGATAGTGAAGTAGTGCGGGGTGCCGAACCGCATCCTGATGTACCGGAAATCGGTGCTGCTGCCGGTCGCGATCGGCCAGCCGTAGGTGCCGTCGGTGGGCGTTGCGGCGCTGCTGTAGCGGAAGGATGCGAGCAGCGTCGTGCCGGCGGCGTCGTAGCCGTTCCTTCGGCAATCGGCGTTGCTGTTCGGGTCATCATTGCTGTTGTCGCAAAACACCGGCTCGGGCCACTGGGCGGTCAGGTCAACCGTGTTGGTGCTGACGTAGGGATTGATCTTCACCGCGTTCCACATCCTGTCAGCCGCGCTGTTGTCGTAGGTCGGCATTTCGGCGCCGGCGCCGTCCTTGCCCGGGTTGTAGGTGATCTGCGGGTTGTAGTACATGGTGTTGAACTGGGCGGCAAAATAGGGAGGCCCTGCCGGCCATTCCAGGGACGGAACGTGCCGCACGCTGTCCGTCGACGGGGAGATCGTGTTGACGCTGCCCGAGTCGACTATGCAGTTGGTGCGATTGGTGCTGCCGCTGCTGTTGTTGCGGTAGGCCTTGCAGGTATTGTTCGCGTCCACGTTGTCCGGCATCCAGGCGCGGCCCATGCTGCCCGAGTCATCCAGGATGAACATGAGGTTCGGCAGCACCGCGGTGGTGGAAGCCGTGCCGAGCGGCACCTGAGATATGTCAGTCGATTGCGCACCGGCGGGCGCGGGCGAGGCGCCGAGCGCCGCGGCTACGACCAGGGCCGGGATCAGGGAACGTGCAGAGTAGGGGTGTTTCATATGCGTGCTCTCCACATGAATTCGGGGCGCCTCACAATGCGACCGCCACCATGGACTGAACGTAGCTCACGGTGCTGCGCGGTCCTTGCGTGCGCACGGTGATGCGGTAATACACCCTCGGGTCCTGGAGGTAGCCGGGGCTGCCGACCGAGAAACTTTCGCCCTGGGCGGGCGGCGGGGGCGCGCCGGTACCCGTGGGATTGTCCAGGGCGCACTGGTTTCCTGCCGGGCACGTGGCGGAGGTGCCGTTGTAAATGGTGTCGGCGCAGTTGCACATGCGGTGGATCTGATACGAGATCGTGTTGCCCGCCGCGTCGGTCCCCACGGTCACCGCGCTCGCCCACGTTGCCGCGCTGGTCCAGACCGGGTTGCCGTAGCCCGAGTTGTATCCCTGGGCCGGATTGTTGGTCCACAGCGTCGGCCGGTTGGCGAGCAGCCACTGGTACGCCTGCTCGATGCCGTTGTCCGAGGACTGCACCGCCCCCTGCTTGAATGCCAGGTTGCCGGCGATGAGCGTGGCGGTGTCGACCGAGCGCATGATCGCGATGCCGGCGAGCGTCATTGCGACCAGCACGATCAGCGCGATGAAGAGCACTGCGCCGCGTGCCCGGGACCGGAGCGAGGCGCGAGCTGCAATGAGCGGTGCGCGTGACATCAGTAGGGCCTCCAAAGCATGTTGCGCAGCGGGATCACGGTCTGGAACACCTTGTAGCGGTAGTGGCGCTCGTCGGAAGTCAGGGTCCAGACCGGTCCCGTGGTAGTCGGGGGTGTCGCGGAGTTGCTCCACAGCTGGATGGTCGCCGGGCTCACTTCCTCCTTCTCGAAGAGGCTGGAGCGCGCGACGATCGCGACGCGTATGGCCAGAACCGCCGCCCATCCGGCGCTGTTGACGGGCGTGGTTTCGTTGAATACGTCCACCACGCCGTCGCTGTTGGTGTCATGGCCATATTGCGCCTGGAGCTGCACGATGTTGTCGAAGACCGGAGTGGATGACGCCTCGCCCAGCGCCTGCGATACCAGCTGCCCGTTCTGGATGGAGAAGACCTTGACGGTGGGCGCGGGCCCGATGTTGTAGACCTTGCCGTTGGTGGTGTACGCAGTTCCGAGACCGGCGGGGTTGTTGAACCGCGTGTTGACGGTCGCGCCGGATGCATTCACGTAGCTTCCGACCTGGAGGTTCAACCGCGTGTTGTCGCCCGTTGCCGGCGGTATCTGGTTGACCTGCGCCAGCGTGCACGGCAAGGCGCCTTCCGCGATAACCACGTGATCGCCCGGCTGGAACCCGTAGAGCGCGTTGACGATCCTGATGAAGTCGTCGGTGACGCCGAGGCTGCCAACGAGAATGGTCACGGGAGCGGGCAGCGCATCGCCGTTGCCGTAGGCCACCGTAATCGAATCGGGAGCGCCGGCGACGCCCGGGGTGCTTCCGGCGCCCTGGGTGATAAAGGCCGGCGCCATGACGAGGGTCGCCACCGGTGGGGGCGGGGTCAGCGCGGCACCGGCCGGCTGATCCCAGCCCGCCAGGTTGCAGCCCACGAGGTCGGGGGTGTTGAAGCCGTAGCCTCCCTGCCGCACATCGCGCTCGAGCGTGTACAAGGCGAGCGTTCCGCTCGTCTGCGCCTCCCCGCCGGAAGCCGTCGTGCGCTTCTGCCCCTCGAACACCGCGAACACCTGGAAGATCGCGAGGCTCGCGATGATGCCGATCGCGGCCGCCACCATCAGCTCGACCAGGCTCAAGCCGCGGGAGCGGGCCCGCTGCAGGACAGTCATGTCAGTCCTCGTGCGCATGGCTCATCCGTTGATGTAGGCCATCGTGATGTGGCGATGCACGTCCGAGCCCCCGGGCAGCTGCCAGCGCACCGTGACCGTCACCGTCGTGCCCGCGACCGTGATGATCGGGAGATTCGCCGCTGCGGTGACGCCGGGCAGTGAGTTCTGGATGCTCGTCACCCAGCTGTTGATCGCCGCGGGCGGCGCGCCGGTGCCGGGATAGGCATAGGTGCCGAGAGCAGCGCGATTCACCCACATCTGGCCGATGATCTCGTTCGCGAAGAACGACGCGTCGCTGCGGTACTTCGCGTCCGACATGTGCTTGATCGCGAGCGCCTGCATGCCCACGAGCGCCAGTATCCCGACCGAGAAGATCAGGATGCCGATCAGCGCCTCGAGCAGCGTGGCGCCGCGTTGCCCGGCGTTCGATTTCAGGTTGGTCATGATCATTCTTTCCGTGTGCCGCCAATCCGCTACGAGCAACCCGCGGGTGCGGGCGGGCCGCCGCAGGTGCGCGTATCCGGCGCGAACACCTGCGGATCGCACAAGCGGACGTTGCCGCCCGTCCGCACCAGGATGCACAGCTCGCGGCTGTCCGCGGCCGCGATCGCGGGCGAATCGATCTTGATCTCGGTGATCGCCGTCGAGCCGTCGGCGTTCGCCGCGAGGCTGCCGAAGCTGTTGAACGTGACCGTCGTCGCCCCGACCGGCGCAATGGTGATCAACGCGGCGGCGGAACCCTCGCCGGCGACCCGGGACTGGACCGTTTCACCCGAGTCGGCCACCCGGGCGGTCCAGCCCGAGGATGCATCCATCCGCAGCTCGACGTTGACGTTGCGGCGTATCGCCTCGGCGCGCGCGAGCTGCATGCCGTTCAATATCGCCTCGCCGGCGGTGCGGATCTGGCTGTTCTGCATCCACACGGCGAAGTTCGGCAGGGCCACGTACAGCAGCACTGCCAGCACCACGACCGTGATGATGAGCTCGATGAGGGTGAAGCCGCGGCTTCTCATGACGTCTAGCACGTCCCGTCCTTGCGCCGCACCCAGCAGGTGGGGTTGGGGGCGCCCCCCCAGCCTGTGCCGAGCTTCGTCGTCGCGCGGACATTCTTCTCGTTCAACGTGTAAACGAAATCGGTCAGTCCCTGGACCGCGATCCCGGTCGCGGTCACCGTGTAGTCCTGCGACGGCGCGAGTCCGGGAGCGCAGTTGAACGTGAAGTACTTCGAGTTCGGGCTGGCCGCGCCGCAGCCGTCGAGCCCGCCGCCGTCGTAGCGGCGGTTGTCCTGGTAGAACTGCTCCATGCGCACGCGGAAGTCCGAGAGTCCGGTGAAGGCCTCGGTCAACTTCGCGCGCTGCGTGTAATCCTGGTATGCCGGCAGCGCGACCGCTGCCAGGATAGCGACGATCACGATCACGATCAGCAGCTCGATGATGGTAAAGCCACGTTGTTGCTTCATTGCCTCTCCTTTTCAGCATGGAAACGATAGTGTGTCGAGCCGCGGTCCGCCAGAGTCAACCGATGGGTGGGCGCCGGCAGGAAATGGACGGCCGCGGCCTGCGGAACTTTTGCACGGAGCATCGCGCCGCGCGCGCAATACGTCACGGGATTCGCGCGGGCGAAATACGTCACAAAAAAAGCGGAACTCGTTTCATGAAAGACCAGCGATCGCAGGCAGACGCCGATGACCGTGAGCAGCGAAGCGACGATACGCTGCGCGCGTCCCGCGTGGACGCGCGTCCATCGGCAGGCGAAAGGCCTTCGTCAGTTGAGGAGGCGGTGGGCGCCCGTCCGAATGCGTTGCGCAAAGGGGTGGCCGGGCACCAAATTAGACTTAGTCCAACAATCGGACTACAATATTTAACCAAATGAAGCCAATGCCTTACACGCGCGACGCCCTGGTCGAGATACTGCGCCGGCACGGCATCAACCCGACGCACCAGCGCATCGAGATCGCCTACGCGCTCTTCGCGCGCGGCGAGCACCTGTCGGCCGACCAGCTGCTCGCCATCGTCAACAACCGGCATTCGGAAACCTCCAAGGCGACGGTCTACAACACGCTGAATCTCTTCCTGGAGAAGAAACTGATCCGGGAAGTGATCGTGGATCCCCACAAGGTGTTCTACGATCCCAACACCGACGCGCACCATCACATCTACAACCTCGACACCGGCGAGCTGACCGACATCGACGCAGCCGAGATCGAGGTCTCCGGGCTGCCGCAGCTGCCGGACGGGATGGTCACCGACGGCGTGGACATCATCGTGCGCGTGCGCTCGCGCGCCGCCTGACGCCATGCGGTAGAATGCGCGCGCGGAGGCTGGCGTAGCTCAGCTGGTAGAGCAACTGATTCGTAATCAGTAGGTCGGTGGTTCGAGTCCACTCGCCAGCACCACAAAGAACGGCAGGCGCGCCTAATTGATGATCTCTCTCCAGTTGATCCGGCGAGGCGGCTGCGCCGCACCGCTGAACTGCCCGGGCACCTGCGACACCTTCCGGCCGCGGTCGGACGACAGGAGCCGGACCTTGTCCCCGACCTTGATGAACTGCAGCTTGACGAGGCCGTAGGCGTTCGTCACGAACGGCACCAGCGTGTTGCCGCCGAGGGAGTCGAGAAGCGAAGTCTTGCCAGTCTCGTAGTTCACCGCGTAGGTGCGGCTCGAGACGCCCGGCGAGCACGGGTTGGTGGACGGGATGCTGCCGATCCATCCGATTATCCCGCTGTTCGCCACCAGGTCGAAGCTGATACGCTCGGTGGAGCCGCCGGCGCCGACTCCCGAGAGGTCATGGAGCCAGCCGATCTTGTCCGGTGGCACGGTGACCCCCGTGAGCAGGTCGGCATCCGCGACCGGGACGAAGTTGGCGCGCTGCAGTGGGTGAGAGATTCCGGCCGGCAGCGTGGCGCCGGTGGCCGGCGCGGACTTGGACCCGTCCTTGAACGCGTACATCGTCTGCGTCTGGGCATTGCCCATGTCGGTCGTGTCGAGCAGCCGGCCGGTGCCGACGAAGACCCACCGCGTGATGCCGTTCAGCGCGATTTCGACCCGCGGCGCAGTGGTGACCGGCTGGGGATTGCTCGAGGCGTCCTTCAACTCGGCGATCTTGTCCGGCGCCGGGTAGGTCCCGGTTGCCTGCGTGAGGTCGAAGCGCCAGACGTTGCCGAGAAGATCGCCGCCGTATACCTCGCTCACCGTGAAGTCGGAGAAGTCGAGCGCGTAGCCGGAGATGTGATTGAAGCCGCTCGGATCGGAGTTGCTCCCTTCGCCCGTGCCAATCTTTTGCAGCAGCGCCCCGGTCTTGGCGTTCAGGATATAGAGGAAGCCCTTGCCCTTGTTCCCCCCGCTGAGGTTGTTGTGGCCCGAGGTCACCATCACCACCCAGCCGTACTGCCGGAGCTTGGCAATCACCGGCTTGCCGTAGGTGAAGCCCATGTCGCCGTCGGAGAACTCCCACAACACCTTGCCGGCGAGCGTGGTCTCGGTCGTCGCCGCGGTGGGCGCGGTGGTGACGTCGAGGGCGTAGTAGCCCCTGCCGCCCTTGCCCAGGCCGCCGACGAGGATCGACCGCCAGTCGGGGGTCGCGGTCAGCAGCGGGGCCACGGTCGGGTCGCCGCCGGTGCGCGCAAAGTCGATGTCGGCCACGATCGGCGTCGCGTCGACGTAGAAGCGGTGGCTGTAACCGGGCTGGGCGAGCGCCGCGAGCCCGTCGATGCTCGGCGTCGCGTTGGGGCCGTTGAACCCGAAGCTCGGCACGTAGGCGAAGAGCTCCTGCCCGCCGCCCGGCACGGTGGCGCCGTCGAAGGCGTGGACCATGCCGTCGTTCGCGGCCGCGTACACCATCTTCGGGCGCGAGGCGTGCGTCGTCTTGAAGGTGGAGTAGCCGGGGTTGGTGCTGTCGCCGTAGGTCGCCAGCGGCTGGGCCACCGCCACCGCCTCGGCGCTCACGACGTCGCCGAGTATCCCCTGGCGGATGCGATAGGGGCTGCCCTCCTTCGAGCGGTCGCCGCGGAGGAAATTGAGGACCTCCTGGCGAACCGTGTCGTTCGGTCCCAGCGTGTTGCGCTGCGTGCTCGATAGGCTGCCCCACCGGAAGGGGACGCCCGTGCCGTTGCGGGTGATGATCCGCCGCGCGGTGTCCCAGCCGCCGGAAGCCACTTTGGCGTCGAGCAGCGGGCGCGCGCTCCACGCCGGCGAGGTGCTCGGGTTGCCGAGCGCGTCGAAGCTGATGGTGCTGCCGAACACGTCCCCCACCCAGCCGTTCGAGGTGTACTGCACCTCGTAGATGCTGTCGCCGTTCTGGACCTGGGAGCTGATCAGGGTCGCCCCGGCCGAGGACTCGGTCTTCGAGAGCACGTCGTTGAACACGTCGCTCAGCGACTTCGACAGCAGATCCGGCCGGCTCGCGACGAAGTAGTTGTCGGGCATGCCGTCGCCGTTCTTGTCCCAGGTCTGCTGGTTCGCCGGGACGCCGTCCTGGTTGACGTCGTCGAACCCGCCGTACTTGGCGGCGAGCGACATCTGGTTCATCGGCCTGTTGGCGGCGTCCCATATGAATCCGGACCCGGTTTCGGCGACGTCCACCATGTAGGTCTGCACGCTCACGCGGTCGCCGGTGCCGGCGGTCTTGTCGGGGCGCAGGTCGTTGGTGTTGGCCCAGTAGGCGAGCCCGGACAGGTACCAGGTGT
Source organism: Beijerinckiaceae bacterium (assembly GCA_036556825.1). Classification (GTDB taxonomy): domain Bacteria; phylum Pseudomonadota; class Alphaproteobacteria; order Rhizobiales; family Beijerinckiaceae; genus JAJKJG01. The sequence continues at coordinate 7,742 of DATBIR010000262.1, read as the reverse complement.
TGCCGCGGTTGTTGGTGTTGCCTGAGATCGGATGCGTGATGGGCGAGAGCACGGTGGCGAGGTTGCCGTAGCCGGTGGACACCCACGACGAGCTCGTGTCGAGGATCCCGACCTTGTTGACCTCGTTGGTCACGTTGAGCCCCGGGATCGGGTTCGAGATCGTGGAGGAGTGGACCTTGCCCGAGTTGGGGTCGGTGCAGCCCGAGTGGCCGGTGATCGAAGTGCCGGGAAGCGCCCAGTCGCACCACGCGTTCACGTCGGCGATCATCACGGCGTAGGTCCTCTGGCAGGAATACTGGATCGGGTCGTCCCAGGTGGTGATGACCGGGAATCCGTCCTTCATCGGGTTGGTCAGGCCCGCTACGTACTGCGGCGTGGCGGCTCCCATGTTCTTCAGGTAGCGCAGGCCCTCGTAGTACAGCTCGCTGATGGTGTCCCCGCTCTTGTAGCCGGCGCTCGCCTTGCCGAACTTGTTGAGATAGTTGATCACGCCGCTCTGCGATACTCCGCTCGCGGCCGCGTCGGCGGAATCCGGGTTCGCGACGTAAGTGCCGTTGGAGGCCGAGAACTCGGCGCGGGAGTTGGAGACCGGCGGATTGACCGGATCGATCGTCATCGGCCCGACATCCTTGATCTTCGCGCGCATGACCCCTCCCGCCCGCGACCGGTCGCTCTCGAGGAGATAGCCGAACACGCCGAAGCGCATGCGGTCGGCGTTCTGCTGGATCAGCCCCGTCGGCTTCCGGGCGGTGCCGTACGCCCGGCAGTTCCCCTCGAGCATGCCCGACTTGCAGACCTCGACGCGGAGGTAGAAGGTGTGGACGTCGCTACTGCTCCAGTCGGGTGTGCTGCTGTCGCTCTTGAGGAACTGGATCTGCGGGGCGACGTAGGTGGTGTTGTCGAAGAAGTTGACCCAGAACGGGCCCAGGGCGGTGTTCGACACGCCGCCGCCGTGCACCCGCGCGTAGTAGTGGCTCGAGGACTCGGGCGACACCTTGCTCACGTCGACCCCGGGCACGGTGACGCCGTTCTGCGTGAAGCTGGTGTTGCGGATGCGCTTGACCGGGAACTGGTTGTAGCCGCCCTGGCCGGAGTGGCGGGCCTTCTCGATGATGGTCTTGCTCGGGGTGTCGACGACGCGGTCGCCGCCGGTGAGGGTCCAGCGGAAGGTGTCGATCGCCTGCATCGACGCCCAGTTGAGGTAGTTGCCGCTCCACTTCCCCGAGCACTGGGTGCCATTGGGGCCGGTGCCGAGTTCGACCGGCGAGAAGTATCCCTTCGAGGACGAGGGCGCCTCGGGCGGGGTGCTCCCCGATCCCTTGTTGCCGACGTACTCGTAGCACTTCTTGGGATCGAAGTAGCCGAGATAGGCGCGGTTCTCGAAGTAGCAAACGCCAAAGCCGTTGGTGGCGCTGTTCACCGTGCCGCCGTCGCGCCCGCCGCACTCGAAGCCGGGGGTCGTGTCGGGATTGTCGTTGTACGCCGCCACCACGCCGGTCGGCCACTCCACCGACAGGCTGAGCATCATGTTGGGCGGGACGTTTTTCGTGGCGAAGATCGGCGCGTCGGCGAGCAGGGTCGTTGCCGCGCTGGCGGTGCCGAGCGGCGAGAACCCCAGCCAGACAATGAGCCAGGAAGCAACCGCCTTGCGGAAAAGATGCCTGGGTTGAGAGTTCATGGTGACTGCTCCTTTATCCATACGGGCTCAGGCCCCGGGTTCAGGGCTTGAAGATGACCTGGCTGAAATGCCGCGTGTTGCGCGGCCCGTCGACGCGCACCGTCACGCGATACAGCGGCACCGTGTCGCCGAGGTGCGCGCCGCTGCCGACCGTGCCGCCGGTCGGGAGGGTTTGCTCCAGGTTGCATTTCGCCTGGTCGGGCACCCCGGCGTCGGTGCACAGCCGTTCGATCACGTAGTACAGCTGCTCCTTGTTCGCCGTGGTAATCACGTTGGCGGCGTCGAGCGGCTGGCCGTCGCATTCCTTGTTTCCGAGGTTCTGGAGCACCAACGGCACGCCCCGCTTGTCGGTCGGCAGAAGTGACGCGCAGTAGTTTTGCGTGCTCTGATGCGAATTGGCGTTGGCGATCGTCGCGAAGAATCCGGACGGAACGGCGAACGGGTCGAACTGGGCCATCGCCAACCCCACCGCCCGCTCGGCCGCCTGCGCGGCGGATTGCTTCAAGGCGATGTTTCCGGCGCCCAGGGTCGCGGTGTCGACCGAGCGGACGAGGGCAACGCTTGCCAGCGACATCGCGACCAGCACGATCAACGCGATGAAGAGGACCGCGCCGCGCTGGGCGCGCGCGCCGCTGCTGCGGGCGGAAGGTGCTTTCATGGCCGGGCCCTGGTTGCGCATCAGTTGCTGGCAAGCAGCATGTTGCGAAGCGGGATCACTGCGTCGAACATCTTGTACCGGTAATGCTGCTCGGCGGTGGCGAGGTTCACCGTGACCCGCTCTGCCACGGGAAGATCCGCGAACAGCGTGACCGTCGCCGGACTGACCGGGTCCTTCTCCCACTGTGCGTTGCGCGCGACCACGGTGATCCGCACTGCGCGGATGCGCGCGATGAGATCGGCGGACGCCGCGCTGCCGTTGGTGAGGTTCGCCAGGTCCCACGGCGCCGTGGGGGCCACCCACTGCGCGACCTTCGGGTCAGTGGGGGTGGCTGCGATCCCGTAGACGGCCTGCAGGTTCACGACGTTATCGGCGATCGAGATCGGGTCGCCGTTGAAGGGCGCTTCCGCGCCGAACAGGAGATCGTAAGTGAGCAGCGCGCTCGTGAACCCGGCGGGATCCGTGCCCACGCCGAACGCGACGAACCTCGGCCGCTCGCAGGGCACGCCGACGGGGCACACCGCCGGCCCGAGGTTCGCGACCTTGGCGCTCGCGCTGTAGCCGCTGAACCCGGTCGTCCAGCTTTCATTTGCGGCGAAGGCAACGGGGTTCGGCATGAGGGGCATTGGGGGCACCGCAGGGCTCCACAGAGGGTCGGGCGAGTCCACCTGCGCGAGCGGGCAGGGATTGCCGCTCGCCCCCTGCTCGACGACCATCAGCAGGTCGTTCTGCCTGACGCCCAGCGTGCTGGCGAGCGACACGTTGGTTGCCGTGGGCGCGCTAGAGACGACCACGGGGGTGTTGACCGAATCATTGGCTCCGCTGATGCCGAGGACGACGTCGGGCGCCGCGCCCCCGCCGTCGCTGATCAGCGCCGGGGCCATCCGCACGTTCGTGCTGGCGAATACGTTGAACGGCGCCGGAAACGCAGCCGCTCCCGCTCCCAGCACGACCGTGCTTGCCCGTCTCGCCTGCACGAGACAGCCCCACATGTTCGGCATGCGCGCGAGCCCGGCGCCGGCCCCTGAGAACTCGCGCTCGAGCTGGTAGAGCGAGAAGTTCGCGCTCTGGATCGCATCGCTGCCGCCGGTCGTGCTGCGCTTGTAGTTCTCGGCAACTATGAACACCTGGAAGATCACGATCGAGCCGATGAGGGCAATCACGACCCCCACCATCAGCTCGACCATCGTCAGGCCCCGCTCCGTGCGCCTGCCGCTGAATATTCGCCGTGTCATGGCCCGCTTCCTCGTCACTGATCGAGCTGCGTTTCGACCATGTGGCGGCGCAATCCGCCGTCACTCCGCGCCTGCCATGACACCGTCACCGTCGCTTGCCGGCCGAGGAAGATGATCGTCGGCGGATTCGCGCCCATTCCGGGCAGCGCCGCATTGGCCGCCGCCATGTCGGCGAGCCACTGCAGGTACTGCGCCCCGCCGGGCGAGGCGAAATCGGCGGTGACGGTTCCCGCATCGTGCAGGCGCATCTTCGCGACCACGCTGTTCACGAGATACGAAGCCTCGGACCGGTACTGCGCGTCCGTCGAATTCTTGATCGATGCGCCGTAGAGCGCCATCAGGCCGAGGATCCCGATGGAGAAGATCAGGATCGCGATCATCCCTTCGATCAGGGAGGCGCCGCGTTCGAGGCGGCGAGCGATGCGGGCGGCGGTGCTTCGAGCGTTCATCGTGCGTCCTCCTAGACGCAGGGCGCCGGCAGCCCCGGGCATCCCCGCGGATCGTTCGCCGGGAACGCCGGATCGCACATGCGCACGCTGCCGCCGGTCGTGACCGTCACGATCAGCGGACGATCCCCGTTCGGGGCAGCGAAGCGCATGCACGTCAGGGCGGATCCGGACGCGAGGCGGCCAAGCCCGGTGAAGCTGACGGCCGCTGCGTTCGCGGCGACCGTCGCACTCCGGGTCGCCTCTGCCGCGGGCTTCGAGTCGATCAGCTCCGCCACGTCGGGCGCCGGAGGGTTCGAGCGCACGATCCAGCTCATGCCCGCAATGTTCGCGGCCGACGCGATGCCCGGGGCGGGATCGAGCGTGCGCACGAATTCGACTGGAACGTTGCGCCTGACTGCTTCGGAGGCCGCGAGCCGCAGGCCGTTCTGTACGGATTCGGCGGCGGTCCGCACCTGCGTGTTCGCGATCCAGCGGTGGTAGCTCGGCAGCGCCGTGAAGATCACGATGCCGAGGACCATCAGCGCGACCACCAACTCGACGATCGTGACTCCGCGTTCCCGGGCGCTTCGGCTTGCTACTGGCATTGGCCACCCTTTCTCACGACCCAGCACGCGATCGGGGCCGTGCCCCAGCCTGCCGGCGCCTGCGTCGTGCGGCGGGAGTTGGCCCGGTCGATGGTGAAAGTGAAGCCGTTGACCTGGCCATTGCCTACGGCCTGGATCGTGTACGTGTTGTCAGTCGGCGCCGGCGTGCAGCTGTAGGTGAAGAGATTGCTCAGGCCGGTCGGCGGCGTGCACGGGCTCGGCGCGGGCGCCGTGTCAGCCCCGGCGTACGTGCGGTTGTCCTGGAAGTAATGCTCCATCCGCGACCGCATGTCCGCGAGCGCGGTTCGCGCCTCGGTGAGCCGGCTGCGGATGACGTAGTCCGTGTAGGCCGGGTACGCGATCGCCGCGAGCACGGAGGCGACGATCACGACGATCAGTATCTCGATCAGGGTAAATCCGGTTGACTGCTTCACTGGCTGCTCCTTTCAGTGCGGGACTGGGAGCAAAAAGCGCGCCGCGAACGTGGATCGCCTGGCCGATTGCCGCGATTCCCGGACGGGTGGCAAGAATCGAGCCACGAACGGCCGACGCCGCCGGAAGTTTTTCACGGAGCCCTGCGAGAGCCGTGCAAAAGCTCACGGAGATCCGGCGCCCGCGATCGCGCGCGAGCGCATGTTTTCGTCGGGAAATCAGCGCCCGGAACGGGCCCTGTGTTGCCTCGTCAGAGGACGCCGGACATGCCTCCGTCGAGATGGATGCTGGTGCCGGTCACGTAGCTTGCCGCATCGGATACCAGGAATGCGATCACGCTGGCGACTTCCTCCGCCTCGCCGACTCGCTTGAGCGGGATGTCCTGCGCCGCCTGCCGGTAGTACGCATCGGCACTGATGCCTTGCTTCGTGTAGCGCCGCTCGTGCTGGCCCGACTTGATCTTCCCGATGCACACGGTGTTCACGAGGATGTTGTCGGGCGCGTACTCCTTTGACAGCGCCTTGGTGATCGCGAGCCCCGCGGCGCGCGAGACCGACGTGGGCATCGAGCCCGCGCCCGGCTGCTTGGCGCTCGAGATGGTAATGTTGACGATGCGGCCGCCGCCCTGCTTCTTCATGTGCGGCACGGCGAGGCGCGTGCAGCGGATCGCGCCGAACACCTTCAGCTCGAGATCCGCGCTCCAGGCCGCGTCGTCCACCTCGAGGAACTTGCCGCGGGCGGAGGTGCCGGCATTGTTGACGAGGATGTCGATGCGGCCGAAGCGGCCGATGACCGCCTTCATGAAGCGCTCGACATCGGCGGCCTTGCTCATGTCGGCGGCAACCGCGAGCGCGTCGGTTCCGAGTTTCCTCAATTCCGCCGCCGTCCGGTCGAGCATCTCCTGCCGCCGGCCGCAGACAGCAACCTGCGCGCCCTCCTGCGCGAGCCGCAACGCGGTCGCGCGCCCGATGCCCTCCGTGCCGCCGGTCACCACGGCGACCTTGCCCTTCAATCCCAACTCCACGAGCCCTCCCGGAAAACGAAAAGATTGCATTGTAGAGCACGCCCGTCCGCCCCACCTGTCTGCCCTTGGGCAAACCGGGCTGGTGCGCCATGTTTCACGGCGGTGACAGCGGGGATTGCGGGACGTTTTCCTGTTACTGGCGCCCGGAAAGGCGTAGCATATGCACCTGGAATGGCATGAGTTACGGGTCTAGCAGGCCTCGATGAGATACGAGAGAGAAACGGCGGGCGCTGCCGGCAGCATTTCGGCGCTGCGCCGCGGAGCCTGCGCTGTTCTGTCGCTTGCCTTTCTGTCAGCGACCGCTGCCTTTGCTTCCGAAAGTGCCCCGGATACTTCCCCGCCGGCCGCGCGCACGCAGCAGGAATTCACCGTCGATGCGCTCTCCGTCGTCAAGATACGGGCGAAGGCGGTGGCCAACGCGCGCACCACCCGCACCCTCGGCACTCAGCGGGAGGGCACGGGAGTCGTGATCGACTCGGATGGCCTCGTTCTCACCATCGGCTACCTGATCCTCGAGGCGGAGACCGTCGAGCTCTCCACCGCGGACGGGCGCGCCTTCCCGGCCACCGTGATCGGCTACGATCACTCGAGCGGCTTCGGCCTGCTCAAGGCCCTGCGCCCGCTGCCCGTCAAGCCGGTCCAGTTCGGAAACTCCGGGAACATCGCGGAGCGCGAGATGGTGCTGATCGTGGGATTCGACGGCGTCGCGCCGGCCTACGTCGTGTCGCGCCGTCCCTTCGTCGGCTACTGGGAGTACCTGCTCGACGAGGCGATCTACACCGCCCCGGCCACGGTCAACTGGAGCGGGGCGGCGCTTTTGAGCCGCGAAGGCAGGCTTCTCGGCATCGGCTCGCTGGTGGTGGGCGACGCGATGGGATCGCGCACCCAGGTGCCGGGCAACATGTTCGTGCCGATCGACCTGCTGAAGCCGATGCTGGGCGACCTCATTGCCACCGGCAAGCGGTCCGGCAAGCCGCGTCCGTGGATCGGCATCAATACCCAGGAGGTGCAGGGCAACGTGATCGTGACGCGCGTGTCGCCGGAGAGTCCCGCGGAGCACGCGAGCCTGAGAACCGGCGATATCATCGTCGGGCTCGGCGGAGAGCCGATCAAGGGGCAGGCCGACTTCTATACCCGCATCTGGTCGCACGGGGAGGCGGGCGTGGAGATCCCGCTCGACGTGCTGCGGGGCGGGCGTGTCGAGCCCGTCACCGTCAAGTCGGTTGACCGCGAGCAGTACCTGCGGCCCAAGCCTACCTACTAGAACCTTTCTCAAGAACCCGGTCGTTCGCCCTTCGCCGCCGAACGTTCATCCTGGGCGTAGCGCGCAGGCCGCGGGCCGGGTCCTGTCAGAGCGGTCGTGATCTTCTCCGGATTTCCCAGCCCACTGGGTCAATTGATCAGGACAACTCATTTGGACAGCCAGTACCCGTACCGGAAATCCGGAACCAGATCCCAACCGCCCTGCCACCCGGCCCGCGGATATGCTGAGTTGCGCGGGTGGCAGAAGGGTCGGGGTTTGATTCGAGGCTTCCGGTACTGGTACTGAATCCAGAGAACGCGCTGGCCAAGTCTATTGCCCGGATGCGCGGGAAGCCTCGGAGCGGGCCCCGACCGTTCTGACAGGACCCGCGCCGTTTATCTCGGACGCATGCTCATGATGCTCCGAGAGTATTCTTGAG
>DATBIR010000261.1:0-3046 GCA_036556825.1 Beijerinckiaceae bacterium | reverse complement strand
GGTTGCCGTCGAGGATGATGATGTCGGCTTCCTTGCCGACCTTGAGCGACCCGGTCTTGCCGTCCAGCCGCAGGTGCTTGGCGCCGTTGATAGTGGCGAAGCGCAGCACGTCGCGCGCATTGAGGAGCGGCGGCAGGTTCTCGTTGGGGGGCAGGCCCGGGCCCGAGGGCCAGGGGTTGGCCGGGATGGGGCCGCTGTCGAGGACCGCCTGATTGACGATCATGCGCTGCATGGTCATGGCGGAGCGCATCTGGGTGAAGAAGTCCGCCGTCATGTTGGTCTCGACGTCGGTGCTGAGCGAAGGCTCGAACGCCGGGTCCTTGAACGACTGCATCTTCAGGATCGGCGGCTCGCCGTGGCGCATGTTCATCTCGATCGGGAACGCGATCGAGACCTTGGCGCCGTTGTCCTTGACCGCCTGCCAGCCGAAATCCGACATGCCCGTCATGTGGATAAACAGGTTGTCGGGTCCGATCCCGAGGTTGTTGCCGGTGCCTCCCGTGCCTGCTGCGAGATCGTCCAGGATCGGCCGGATGCCGAACGGCGACAGGATGTGCGCGGCGATCAGAAAACCGTTCTGGCGAGCGAATTGCCACGCGGGCGTGTAGATCGGTTCTCCGAGATAGACCTCTCCGCCCATCACAAAGCCGACGAGATCGTGGCCCGACAGATTGCCCGCGATGCGCGCCGCATCGGTCGGATACTGGTTCCCCGGAATGTTGCCGGCGCTCTCGAAGAAGCCCAGCATGGCGCGACGGCCGGTATCCTTCAATGCCTTGACGGCCGCATCGGAGTGCTGCGGCGAGTGGTGGATCTGCGAGATGTCGAGCACCGTGGTCACGCCGGCGTCGAGCTGCGAGAGCCCGCCGAACAGCTCGCTGACGTAGACGTCCACCGGCCTGTAGTGGTTGGCGAAGCCCGGCAGTGTTGGCTGAAGTGCGCCCAGGATGTTGAAGATATAGTTCTGCTGCGCGCTCGCCGTTCCGGTGCCGTCGTCGATCAGGATGCTGTCGGGAATGGAGCTTCTGATCGCCGTCCAGGCCTGGTGATGGTGGGTGTCGATGAAGCCCGGCATGACCACTTTGCCGCGCGCGTCGATCTCCGCTGCGTTGCTGACATGCAGGTTCTTGCCGATGGCCTTGATCTTCTTGCCTTCGACCAGCACGTCGCCTTCGATGAATTCTCCGAACGGCGAGTCTTGGCCCTGCGTCCCCGGCTCCATGGTCATCACGTAGCCGTTGCGGATGACGTAGCGCCGGCCGTGCCGGCCGCTGTCTTGCGGCGGATCGTCATCGCCGTGTGCACCCGCGGGCGGCGTGGCGAAAAGGCCCATGCCGGCGGCGCCGGCGGCGGCGGCGCTCGAGACTTTCAGGAAATCGCGTCGCCCGAGTTGCGGGCGTGAATGGTTCTGCGGCTTGCCTTGATCGCACAGGATGCACATCGGTCCCCCCTCCTCTGAAGGTGGGCTCATTCTGGCCCGAGGCGGGGTGGGAAGTAAACGACGACGTTGCGCGGGTTGGGATGCGCGGCCAAGCCGGTTTCACGCAAGGGGCGTGGGACTGCGCCCACGTGGGAAAAAAGAACTAGCCTAGTCCCGGGGTGTGACGCCGCAATGACCTCCGGGTTACCGTCCCGCGCACCAAAAAAGTTCTCCACCGCGCCTACGCGGATAACAGGTTGTCCGCGCGGGCGTCGCGACTTTCGATCCACAGATGCAGGCGTCTTGAGAAACAACGCGTCACGACGCGGTCACGCCGAGCCGTTAGCGTGCGCTCCCGAGAACATCTTCGACAACCTTGGGAGGATCGAAAATGGAAGGTGAACTGAAGAGCACCGCCCGGCGCAGCTTCTTCAAGCGCGCCGCCGCAGGCGGCGTGGTGACCGGGGCGACGCTGTCGGCGCTCGGCGCGCACATGGCGCTCGCGCACGATGACGACCCCTGGCGCGGCCACGGCCGCGACCGCCGGCGCGGCCGGCGCAGCGATTACGGCGACCTGCACCCGACGCCCGACCAGGGCGGGAACCCGATCCTCGCGCTTCCCAGGGACTTCAAGTACGTCACCTTCAGCAGGACCGGCGAGGCGTTCGGCAACGGGCTCGTCGTGCCGCGCAACCACGACGGCATGGCGTGCTTCGAGGGCCGCGGCAACGTCGTGCGCCTCATCCGCAACCACGAGCTGCGCAACGCCGCGGGCGACTTCAACCTCGGCGTGAACGGCCCCGCCGACCTGCGCTACGACGCGAAGGGCATGGGCGGCTGCATGACGCTCGACTTCGACACCCGGAGCAAGCGCCTGGTGCGCCAGTTCATCGCGATCGGCGGCACGATCGTCAACTGCTCGGGCGGCTGGTCGTGGCGCAACACCGGCTGGATCACGTGCGAGGAAACGACGCAAGGCATCAAGAACGGCTACGAAAAGCCGCACGGGTACAACTTCTTCGTCCCGGCGGGAGCGGATTCGGCCGTGCCGTTCAAGGCCATGGGCCGCTTCTCCCACGAAGCCTCTGTGGCCGACGACCGCGGCATCGTGTACCAGACCGAAGATGCGGGCAACAACTCCGGCTTCTACCGTTTCATCCCCAACGATCCGCGCAACCTGCTCGCGGGCGGGATGCTGCAGATGCTCGCCATCATGGGTAACCCGACGGCCGCGATGTTCACCGGCCAGCGCGTCGGCGTGCGTCTGCCGGTTTCATGGGTCGTGATCCCGGTGCCTGACCCCGACCTCGAGGGCGGGGCGATGTCGTGCTTCGCCCAGGGCCGCGCCGCCGGCGGCGCCGCCTTCAACCGCCTGGAAGGGATTTTCCGCGGCGAGGACAGACGCTCGATGTACTTCATCTCGACCAGCGGCGGCACGATCAAAGCGCCGGGCACCAGCAACGGCTTCGGCCAGCTCTGGCACTACCTGCCCGCTGACGGACATCTGCAGGAGGAGGACCAGTTGGTGCTCGTTTTCGAGTCGCCCTCGGGCAGCGTGCTCGAGGCGCCCGATAACCTTTGCCTGACGCCGAACGGCGGCGTGCTGTTCTGCGAGGACGACGCGGT
>DATBIR010000260.1:0-2708 GCA_036556825.1 Beijerinckiaceae bacterium | reverse complement strand
GGAACCTCACGCGCGAGGCGTTCGCCGCCGCAAACTGAGGGGCACGCGCCCCTTCAATTCGTCACCGCTGTCTAAGCAGGTCGCGAATCTCCGTCAGCAACAGCACGTCGGCCGGCGGGGGCGGGGGCGCCGCGGCCGGGGCGGGCTTCTTCAACCGGTTGATCGCCTTGAGGGCCATGAAGATCGCCGCGGCGATGATCAGGAAGTCCACCAGCGCCTGGATGAAGCGGCCGTAGCCGATGGTGACCGGCTCGCCGGTCGCCGCGCTATCGCCGAGCGTGACCGCGAGGCTCGAGAAGTCGACGCCGCCGATGACCCAGCCGAGCGCCGGCATGACGACGGCATCCACGAAAGCCGAGACGATCTTGCCGAAGGCGGCGCCGATCACGATGCCGACCGCCATGTCGACGACGTTGCCCTTCATCGCAAACTCTTTGAATTCCGAAAGCAGGCTCATGGTCTTCTCCCGTGGTGGCGACCCGGCGCCATCATGGCAAAAAAAAAGCCGGGGGATGTCCCCGGCTTCTCTCATGAGCGTCGTGAGGAAGGATCAGGCAGCGGCTTTCTTGCGCCGCTTCGGGGCCGTCCCGGCCTTGTCGGCCTTCGGCGCGGCTTTCTTCGCCGGCGCCTTTTGCTTCTTCGGGGCGGCCTCTTTCTTCGCCTTCTTCGCCGGCTTGTCGTTGCCGGTGGGCGCCGCCGCCGGGGCCTCGCCCTCGACCAGCTGCATCAGCGCCATCTGCGCGGCATCGCCCGGGCGCGGGCCCATCTTGAGGATGCGCGTGTAGCCGCCGGCGCGGGCCTTGAAGCGCGGCCCGATGTCCTCGAACAGCTTCACGACCAGCGCGTCGTTGCGCAGCGTGACCCAGGCGCGGCGCCGGCCGAGCTGCGTGTCGGTCTTGCCGAGGTTGATGAGCGGCTCGACCACGCGGCGCAGCTCCTTCGCCTTCGGCACCGTGGTGCGGATGGTCTCGGCGCGGATCAGGGCCGCGCACATGTTCCGCATCAGCGCCCTGCGATGGGGGCTGTTGCGCGAAAGCTGGCGACCCGACAGTTGGTGTCTCATGTCTTCAGGCCGTACGCAGTTCGTCTTCGCGGCGCAGCGACGCCGGCGGCCAGCCGTCGATGCGCATGCCGAGCGTGAGCCCGTGGCTCTCGAGGACTTCCTTGATCTCCGTGAGCGACTTCTTGCCGAGGTTCGGCGTGCGCAGCAGCTCGACTTCCGTGCGCTGCACGAGGTCGCCGATGTAGTGGATGTTCTCCGCCTTCAGGCAGTTCGCGCTGCGGACCGTGAGCTCCAGCTCGTCGACCGGGCGCAGCAGGATCGGGTCAGGCAGCGGGCCCGCATCGCGCGACGGCGACTCGCCCTGGCCCTCGAGGTCGACGAACACGGTCAGCTGGTCCTTCAGGATGCCGCCCGCGCGGCGGATGGCCTCGTCGGGGTTGATCGTGCCGTTGGTCTCGATGTCGATGATCAGCTTGTCGAGGTCGGTGCGCTGCTCGACGCGCGCGGACTCGATGCCGTAGGTCACGCGGCGGACCGGCGAGAACGAGGCGTCGAGCTGCAGGCGGCCGATCGGGCGGCTCTGCTCCTCGAACTCGAGGCGCTGGACCGCCGGCCGGTAGCCGCGGCCGCGCTCGATCTTGAGCGTCATGGCGAGCTCGGTCGCCTTGTTCAGGTTCGCGATCACGAGCTCGGGGTTCACGATCACGACGTCGTGGTCGAGCTGGATGTCGCCGGCCGTCACCGGGCCCGGGCCCTTCTTGACGAGGCGCAGCTCGACCGAGTCGCGCGTGTGCATCTCGATCGCGATCGCCTTGAGGTTCAGCAGCACGTCGACGACGTCCTCCTGGACGCCCTCGATGCTGGTGTACTCGTGGAGCACGCCCTCGATCTCGACCTCGGTCACGGCGCAGCCGGGCATCGAGGACAGCAGCACGCGCCTGAGCGCGTTGCCGAGCGTGTGGCCGAAGCCGCGCTCGAATGGCTCGATGACGATGCGCGCCTGGCGCGAGCCGGTCTCGGTGACCTTGACCGAACGGGGCTTGAGGAATTCCGTGGCGCTACCCTGCATTGGGATCACCTGTTACTTGGAATAGAGCTCGACGACCAGGTTCTCGTTGATGTCCGGGAGGATCTGGTCGCGGTCCGGCAACGCCTTCAGCGTGCCGGTGAATTTCTTGTCGTCCACGTCGACCCAGTCGGGCCAGCCGACCTGGGTGGCGATCGCGAGCGCGGCGGCGATTCGTGCCTGGGCCTTCGACTTCTCGCGCACCGAGATCACGTCCCCGGCGGCGCACTGGTACGAGGGCACGTTGACGGCCTCGCCGTTCACCTCGATCGCCTTGTGCGAGACGAGCTGGCGCGCCTCGGCGCGGGTCGCGGCGAAGCCCATGCGGTAGACGACGTTGTCGAGCCGCCCCTCGAGGAAGCGCAGCAGGTTCTCGCCGGTCGAGCCCGGGCGGCCGGCCGCCTTGGTGTAGTAGTTGCGGAACTGGCGCTCGAGCACGCCGTACATGCGGCGCAGCTTCTGCTTCTCGCGCAGCTGGATGCCGTAGCCGGACAGGCGCGTGCGGCGCTCGCCCTTGATGCCGCCCGGCGGCACCTCGAGCTTGCACTTGCTCTCGAGCGGCTTGAGCCCGCTCTTCAGCAGCAGGTCGGTGCCCTCGCGGCGCGAGAGCTTGCACTTGGGACCGAGGTATCTGGCCAT
>DATBIR010000259.1:0-4439 GCA_036556825.1 Beijerinckiaceae bacterium | reverse complement strand
GCGAAGGCGTCGGCTGGCCGTTCGCTCGCTAGCGCAGATCCGGCAAAGTGGGCACCGCTTTGCCGAAAAAGGCATGTCCCGGACTTGATCCGGGATCATGCGACACAAAGAGAAGGAAAGCAGGATCGGTTCGATCTGAATTGACCCTGCCCTAGTGAATCGTGTCGGGGGCGGCGATCATCTCGGCGACGGACGGCTGCTTGAGAGGCAGGTGCACCATGACGATCGTGCCGACGCCCTCCTGCGAGCGGATTCTGAGGCCGCCGCCGTGCAGCTCCGACAGCGACTTGGCGATCGCGAGCCCGAGTCCCGAGCCCTTGTAGGTCTTGTTGAACTCCGTCTCGACCTGTTCGAATGGCCGCCCGAGCTTGCCGAGCGCATCCTTGGGGATGCCGATGCCGGTGTCCTCGACGTAGATGTTGACGGCGTCTCCGGCGCAGCGGGCGCGCACCGCGACCGTGCCACCTTCGCCCGTGAATTTGACGGCGTTCTGGAACAGGTTGACGAGAATCTGCTGCAAGGCGCGCTCGTCTGCCGGCAGCGTGATTTTCGGCAGCTCGTCCATCAGCAGGGTGATGCGCTTCGTGCGAGCGTGCTCCGAGACGAGCTTGATGGCGCGCCCGATGATCTCCTCGAGGGCGACGGGGCGGTGGGCGAGATTGATGCGGCCGGCCTCGATGCGCGACATGTCGAGGATGTCGTTGATCACCGAGAGCAGATATTCGCCGCTGGAGCGGATGTCGCTGCAATACTCCCCGTATTTGTCCGAGCCGAGCGCGCCGAACATGCCGCTTTCCATCACCTCGGCGAAGCCGATGATGGCGTTGAGCGGCGTGCGCAGCTCGTGGCTCATATTGGCGAGGAACTCGGACTTGGCTCGGTTGGCGCTCTCGGCCTGGGCCTTCTGCTCGAGATAGCGTTCAGCGAGGTCGGCGAGCTGCTGCGCCTGCGCCTCGAGGGCCTGGCGCGACTTCTTCAGGTCGCTCACCGTCGCCATCAGCCGGCGCTCGGAATCGAGCAGCTTCTCCTCGTGGCGCTTGAGCGCCGTGATGTCGGTGCCGACGGAGACGTAGCCGCCATCCTTGGTGCGGCGCTCGTTGATCTGCAGCCAGCGGCCGTCGGCGAGCTGCGCCTCGAAGGTGCGCGCGCCGTCGTCGTGACGCTCCTCGCGCATCAGCTGGTGCTGGACCACCGGGGGACGGCCCTCGCGCATCACGTCGGCATAAGTGGTGCCGGGCAGGACGATGTCCGAGTTCAGGTTATGCAGCATCTGGAACTTGGAATTGCACACCACGAGCCGGTTGTCGGCGTCCCACAGGACAAAGGCCTCGGAGATCGCGTCGATGGCATCGCGCAGCCGCATGTCGGCGGTGGCGCTGCGCTCGGCGAGGCCGCGCTGCTCGCTGATGTCGACGGCGATGCCGACGAGATGCTGGCTGTCGTCGTCGGGGTCCTTGACCAACTCGGCGCGGGCGCGCAGCCACACCCACTCGCCGGCGGCGCTGCGGATGCGGAAGTCGTAGTCGACGGCCGACGTGCGCGACGAGGCGAGCTGATCGGCGAGGGCATAGAGATCGCCGTCGTTCGGATGAACCATGGCGTTGACCTGCCCGAACGAGAGGAACTCGTCGCGGCGCTCGTAGCCGAGCAGCTCGTACATCGAGTCGGACCAGTACATGCGGCCGCGGGCAATGTCCCAGTCGAGCAGCCCGCAGCGGCCACGCGCCAGCGCCGAGTCGACGCGGCGGCGGACCTTTTCGCACACGTCGTCCGCGGCGCGGGCGCGGCCGGCCTGCATGAAATACGCCGCAGCGATGCCGACGAGAACGATCACGACCGCGCCGACCAGGGTGACGAGCCCGTAGGAGCGCGTTCGCCAGCCCGACAGGAGCGACTGCACAGGTTGGACGACGGCGATCTGTCCCACCCCCCCCGGCAGCCGCCGCAACGTTGCGATCGCGTCGCCGTCGGGGCCGAGCCGGATGCCGACCACGCCGGCGCGGTCACCGTAGGTCGTGAGAAGCTGGACGTCGCCCTGGAAATCGCTCAGCCGTTGCGGCACCGGCTGCGAGGCCGGGTGCGCCGCCAGGATGACGCCCGTATTGTCGGCAAGGAGCAGCGTGCGGCCGTGCGCGAACGCGGATGCGGGCAGCGCGCGGGCGAGCATGTCGACGTCGCGTGCCGCCGCGGACCGCGACGACAGGTCGGGCTGCGGCAGCTTCGCGGCCGCCAAGCTGGCAATCACGTCGATGCTGTCGCTGGCGTCCTGCAGGGTGACGTTGCGGCTCTGCCAGATCTGCAGGCCGGCGCTCAACGCGAGGCTGAGCAGGAAGATGCTCAGAAGCGTTGGGACGGCCAGGCGCAGCCAGGGTTCCGCGTGGACGAGCCTGCGATAGGTGGGATTTGCGATCGATCGCGCAATTCCAAGGATCGTTCCCGTGCGCACGGGTTCGCAAACGGCATCCGCATTTGCCACGCGTGAAGCCCCCTCCGGATTCTCTGTTCGCCTCTCCGGGAGACGTGCCGCATCTCTCCGAATCGTGGGCCAATAGAATCAGGCGGGTCAGATTTGTCCAGACTCGGGCCGGGTTAACGCCGTCTTAAGGTTCGGAGTGTTGCAAAACTCCGACGCTTCCAGCGAAGGTGGAATCGTGCTCAGGCGAGCGAGCGCTGCACGATATCACCGACATCCGGCGAAAGGTCTTGTGCGCGCGAGATGCGCTCGAGGGCGGCGCGGGCCTGCGCGCGCCGGTGCGGCTCCATCGTCTTCCAGGGGCCGAAGGCGGTGAGGAGGCGCGCCGCGACCTGCGGATTGGCCTTGTCGAGCGTCAGCGCGATATCGGCCAGGAAGGCGTATCCGGCGCCGTCGGCGCGGTTGAACTGGGTGGGGTTGTTGAGGGCGAAGCTGCCGACCAGCGAGCGGACACGGTTGGGGTTGGTGATCGAGAAGGACGGGTGGCCCATGAGACCTCTGACCCGCTCCAGCGTATCGCTTTCGGGGATCATCGCCTGCAGGGCAAGCCACTTGTCGAGGACGAGCGGCTCGTCGCGATAGCGCTCCGCGAAGCGCGCGACGGCCTGCTCGCGGACATCGCCCGGGATCGTCGTCAGCACCGCCAGCGCGGCGAGGCGGTCGGTCATGTTGGTGGCCGTCGCCAGCAACTCGTCGGCCAGGCGCTCGCCCCGGTCAGGGTCGCCCGCGGCGATCAGGTCGAGGGCGACGTTGCGCAGGGACCGGCGCCCGGCGCTCGCCGCATCCGGACTGTAGGGGCTGGAGGACGCCAGCCGGTGGCGCAGATCGAGGAGTCGATCGCGCAGGTGCTGGCCGATGCTCGCCCTGACGCGCTTGCGCGCCCGGTAGATCGCGTCCGGGTCCACATCGGCGCCGATCTCCTGCGCGATCTCGGACTCGCTGGGGAGGGCCAGCATGAGCGCTGCGAAAGCCGGGTCGCGCTCCCCCTCCTGGTCCAGGAACGCCAGGAGGGCGGCCGCCAGGCTGTCGGCGGCATCCAGGCCGGCATTGGCGGATCTGGCGAGGCGCACGAGCAGGCGCATCGCCACGGTCTGGCCCGCCTCCCAGCGATTGAAGGGATCGCTGTCGTGGCGCAGCAGGACCAGGAGTTCGTCGTCGGCGAGGTCGAGGGCCACCTTCACGGGCGCCGAGAAGCCGCGGAACACCGACGGCACGGGCGGCGACGCGACGTTGTCGAACGTGACGGCACCGGAGGCGCGGTCGAGCACGAACAGGCCGTTCCCGGCCGACGTTGCCTCTGCCGTCGTGGCGCTGCCGTCGGCCGCGACGAGCCCGAGCACCACCGGGATCACGACCGGTTCCTTGGTCGGCTGGCCCGGGGTCGACGGCGTTTCTTGCGTAAATTCGAGGCGGTAGGTTCTGGCGGTCTCGTCATAGGCGCCCGTGACCGTCACGTGCGGCGTACCCGCCTGCTCGTACCAGCGCGCGAATTGCGACAGGTCGCGTCCCGTCGCCTCGGTGAAGGCGGCCAGGAAATCCTCCACCGTCGCCGCGGTGCCGTCGCAGCGCTCGAAATAGAGGTCCATGCCGCGCCGGAAATCCGCCTCGCCGAGGAGCGTCTTGAGCATCCGCACGATCTCGGCGCCCTTCTCGTAGACCGTCGCCGTGTAGAAGTTGTTGATCTCCCGGTATTGCCGCGGACGCACCGGGTGGGCGAGGGGGCCCGCATCTTCCGAGAACTGGCGGGCGCGCAAGGTGCGCACCTCGGAGATGCGATGCACCGGGCGCGAGCGCTCGTCTGACGAGAATTCCTGGTCGCGGAACACGGTCAGCCCTTCCTTGAGGCAGAGCTGGAACCAGTCGCGGCAGGTGATGCGGTTGCCGGTCCAGTTGTGGAAGTACTCGTGCGCGATCACGCGCTCGATATCGGCATAGTTCGCATCCGTCGCCGTCTCGGGCGAGGCCA
>DATBIR010000258.1:0-22461 GCA_036556825.1 Beijerinckiaceae bacterium | reverse complement strand
GATCACCGTCGGGTCTTTCGACAACCCGAGAGCCACGCGCACCTTGTTGTTGACGCCGTAGATGTCGGCCACGCGGTGCACGCCGCCTTTGTCGTCGATCTGCAAGGTGAAGTAGGTGATATGGACCGGGATCTTCTCGGGAAGCTTGATGGTCCGCTCGCCCTTGCCGATCAGGCTCTTGAGGCGCGCCTCGGTCCATTGCGGCCCGAGCACCATCTCGCCGAACCGGAAAGGCTGGTCGAGGCGCACGCAGCCGTGACTGAAGGCGCGCTTGTCGGCAGCGAACAGGCGCCGGTTGGGCGTGTCGTGCAAATAGACCGCGTGCCGGTTCGGGAACATGAACTTCACGAAGCCAAGGGCGTTGCGCTCGCCCGGTGGCTGACGGACGGTGATGCCGCCGTCGCGTCCCCGTCTCACCTCGAAGCCGCGGGCCGCGGCGTAGGACGGATCGGAATTGAACTCGTTCTTGAAGATCGAGGGCGGCATATACCAGGATGGGTTGACGATGGCATGGTCCATCTCGTCCGAAAACAGCGGCGTCGGGGTGTCGGCCTTGCCGACGATGACGCGGGCCTCGTACACCGGCCGGCCTTCCGTCATGAGACGCAGCCTGTATTCCGGAACGTTCACCCAGATGTGGCGGCGGCCCAGATCCGCCGGCAGCCAGCGCCAGCGCTCCATGTTGGCGAGAACGTCTTCCTCGGTCAGGCTCGGGGCCGGGCCGGACAGCGCCGTGACGGTCTTGCGGTCGAGCACGCCGTTGGCCGGCAGGCCCTTGTCGCGCTGGAAGTCGGCGACCGCCGCGGCCACGCGCGCGTCATAAGTGGTGTCGTCGCCGGCGAGGCCGAACCGGGTTCGGACCAGACGCACGCGCGGATCGTGCATTCCGACTTTGAGGACGGGTCCGTGCGGGACGCGCACGGCGCCTGCGGTCGGCCGGTTGGCGCGCAGCTGCGCCAGCTTGTCCTTCAGGGCGCGATAGCCCGCATGCGGAGGATTGTAGGCGGCGAGGGCCGCGCCGGCATCGGCAGCCGCAGCGAGGCTCGTCAGGACCGCGTCGGCGGCGGGCAGCTCGAGCTGCGGCGTGATCAGGTTGGACAGGCGTGACGGCTCGATGCGAGCGCCGCGCGCATCCCGGGCATAGGCCACGGCTGCCGCGCTCAGCTTGAGCTCGGCTTCGGCCACGGCGGCCGGCGTGGCATCCTTGCCGCCGGGGGCCGCGGGGATCGGGTAGTCGGCCGCGTCGAGACCATCCTCGCCGGCGTTCTTGATCTGGCGGATCAGGGCCTGGGCAGGCCCCGTCCAGGCGCCGTCCCTGAGCCAGAGCAGCTGATAGCCGCCGATCGCATAAAAGGCGGCCACGGCTTCCCGGTCCTTGCGTCCGAGGCGCGGATGCAAGGCTGCCTTTCCGTCGGCGAGCCGGCCGGCCACGGCCTCGGCCAGCGGGTCCATGGGAGCCACGGGTGCGGCTGACGCATTCTCCGGATGCGTCGCGCCAGACGGCGCAGCCCCGGTCGTGCTCGAAGCCTTGTCCTGGCCAGCTTGTGCCGGGTTCGACGGCGCCCGGTCGACCCGGACCGGCGCGGCGCCGGTGGTGGGGTTCGGCGCGTCCGGCTCGCGCAGCTCCGTCGGGGCCGCCGGCGGCTCAGGCGCGTCCAGCTCGGCAGCCGCTGCCGCGCCGGCTCCAAGCGCGTGCACGGGCAGGGCCTGCATGGCCAGGAGCCCAACCCCTAGCAACGCCGCCGAAACCGGCCGCGCGATCGCCTTCGTCCCCCGGAATGTTACGCTCGCTCTCGACATCTGCTTCTCGTCGCCTCTGGTGCTGGCGCAAGGGCCTGCCTACACCATAACGCACGAAACGGCTAAGCTGCCTCATCCTCGAGACCCAATTCTTTCAGTTTTCGGTAAAGGGTCGAACGGCCGATGCCGAGCCGTCGGGACACCTCGGACATATGGCCCCGGTAATGCTGAAGGGCGAAGCGGATGATCTCGGCCTCGAGTTCCTCCAGCTTGCGCAGCTCGCCGGCTTCCCCGACCAGGGTGAGACTATGGGGGTCGCGGACCTCGACCCGGACGATCTCCCGGATCGGCGCCGGCCCGCCGCCCGGCTCGGTGAACGAGGGGGCAGGCGGAATGCGCACGTCGAAGCCTTCGACCTGGGCCGCGATCTGGGGGAATTCGGCCAGTGTCAGCTCGTCGCCATCGGCCAGCACCACGGCGCGAAAAACGGCGTTCTCGAGCTGCCGCACGTTGCCCGGCCAGTCGTAACGCGTCAGCAGCGCCAGCGCCTCGGCTGAAATCCCGCGCAGCCGCTTGCCCTCCTCGGCGGCGAAACGGGCCAGGAAGGAGCGCGCCAGATCCGGGATGTCCTCGCGGCGGGCGCGCAGCGGCGGCAACGTCATCGGAAACACGTTGAGACGGTAATACAGATCCTCGCGGAAGCGGCCCTGCTTGACCAGGTCGAGCAGGCTCTTGTTGGTCGCCGAGATCAGACGGATGTCGACGCGCACGGCCTTGCGCCCGCCCACCGGATCGACCTCACCTTCCTGGATGGCGCGCAGGAGCTTGACCTGCGCGTCGAGGGGCAACTCGCCGATCTCGTCGAGAAACAGCGTGCCGCCGCTGGCCTCGACGAATTTGCCGGCATGGCGCTCGGTGGCGCCCGTGAAGGCACCCTTCTCGTGCCCGAACAGCGTCGACTCGATCAGGTTCTCGGGGATCGCGCCGCAATTGACGGTCACGAACGGCTTGCCCTTGCGGTCGCTCGATCCCTGGATGGCGCGCGCCAGCACCTCCTTGCCGACGCCCGATTCGCCTTCGATCAGCACCGGGATATTGGACTTGGCGGCGCGCTCGGCCAGCCGGATGACCCGGCCCATGTCGGCGCTCTTGGTGGCGAGGTCGCGAAAGCTCAGCGTGCCGGACGCCCGCCGGCGCATGCGGCGGATCTCGTCTTCGAGGAGATCGACGCGAAGCGCGTTCTTGATCGAGACCTGCAGGCGCTCGGCGCTGACCGGCTTGACGACGAAATCAAGCGCGCCGGCGCGCATCGCGGTCACGACGGTCTCGATCGAGCCATGCGCCGTCTGCACGATCACCGGCATCTCGATGCCGCTTTCGCGCAGCTTGGCCATCAGCCCGAGGCCGTCCAGCTCGGGCATCATGAGGTCGATGATGGCAAGATCGACGCGCTCTCCGTCGGGCGAACGCAGGATTGAAAGCGCCTCGTCACCGCTTTCGGCCATCATCGGATGATAGCCGAAACGCCGCATCATCGCCTCGAGCAGGCGGCGTTGAACGGGATCATCGTCCACAACGAGAATCGTGCCCGACATGTAAATGGTCGCTTTCGGGGGAGTGTTTCGTTTCGGCGCGATGCTGGGGGACAAGAGTAAAGCTGAGCTTAATGGCGGCGCCGCCTTGCGTCCGGCGACGGCCCGGTAGGGTTGATCAACGGTTGCCGTGACCGATATGTGATAATCGGTTCGCGAAGCTTCGATCATGCCCAGTCCGATATCTCCGATGGCAACACTCATTCGGCAGAAGGCCGCGGCTACGGCCGCTGCGGCCCGACCCCTCGAGCTGGGGCCGCTACCGGAATGGGACCTCTCGCACCTTTATCCCTCCATGGAGGGCCCCGAATTCGCGGCCGATCTGGCGCGGGCGGACAGCGAGTGCCGGGCCTTTGCGGAGGCCTACCGCGGCCGGCTCGACGGACTGGCGCGCGGCGACAGCTCCGCCGTCACGCTGAACGAGGCTGTGCAGCGCTATGAGGCGGTCGAGGACCTGCTCGGGCGCCTGATGTCCTATGCCGGCCTGGTTTACTCCGGCGACACCACCGATCCGAAGCGGATGAAGTTCTACGGCGACACGCAGGAGCGCCTCACGGCAGCCTCCAGCGAATTGCTCTTTTTCACGCTGGAGCTCAATCGCATCGACGACGCCGTGCTCGACCGGGCCATGTCGGAGCCTCCGCTCGTCCGTTACAAGCCTTGGCTCGAGGATATCCGCAAGGAGAAGCCGTACCAGCTCGAGGACAAGATCGAGCAGCTGTTCCACGAAAAATCGGTCACGGGGCGCGCCGCCTGGAACCGGCTGTTCGACGAGACCATCGCGTCGCTGCGCTTCACCATGCGCGGCGAGGAACTCACGCTCGAGCCGACGCTCAACAAGCTGCAGGATCCAGACGAGAGCGTCCGCAAGGACGCGTCGGACGCGCTCGCCCAGGTCTTTGCACAGAATCTGCGCGTGTTCACGCTGATCACCAACACCCTGTCGAAGGACAAGGAGATTTCCGACCGCTGGCGCGGCTTCGAGGACGTGGCCGATTCGCGCCATCTGGCCAATCGCGTCGAGCGTGAAGTGGTCGAAGCCCTCGTGTCCGCGGTGCGCGAAGCCTATCCCCGGCTCTCGCACCGCTATTACGCGCTCAAGGCGCAGTGGTTCGGCAAGGACCAGCTCGACCATTGGGACCGCAATGCGCCGTTGCCGCAGGTCGAGCAGCGCACGATCGCGTGGGACGAGGCGCGCGACACGGTGCTGACCGCCTATTCGCAATTCTCGCCACGCATGGCGGCGATCGCGCGGCGGTTCTTCGACGAGCAATGGATCGACGCGCCCGTGCGGCCGGGCAAGGCGCCGGGCGCCTTCGCCCATCCGACGGTGCCCTCGGCCCACCCGTATGTGCTGCTCAACTACCAGGGCAAGCCGCGCGACGTGATGACCCTTGCGCACGAGCTCGGACATGGCGTGCATCAGGTTCTGGCGGCTCCGAACGGTGCGTTGATGGCTCCGACGCCACTCACGCTTGCCGAAACCGCGAGCGTGTTCGGCGAGATGCTGACCTTCCGCCGCCTGCTCGACACGACCAAGAATGCGAAACAGCGCAAGGCGATGCTCGCCGCCAAGGTCGAAGACATGATCAACACGGTCGTGCGCCAGATCGCCTTCTACTCGTATGAGCGCAAGATCCACGTCGAGCGCCGCAACGGCGAGCTCACTGCCGACAAGCTCTGTGAACTCTGGATGTCGGTGCAGGGGGAAAGCCTCGGCCCCTCGATCCGTCTCGGCCCCGGCTACGAGACGTTCTGGACTTACATCCCGCACTTCGTTCATTCGCCGTTCTACGTCTACGCCTACGCGTTCGGCGATTGTCTCGTGAACTCGCTCTACGGCGTTTACGAGCAGGCACACGAGGGTTTCGTGGAGCGCTATTTCGCGCTGCTCTCGGCCGGCGGCACCCGGCATCATACCGAGCTGCTCGCCCCCTTCGGCCTCGACGCGCGCGACCCGGCCTTCTGGCAGATCGGCCTGTCGATGATCGAGCGCCTGATCGGCGAACTCGAAGGGATGGAAGCAGCAAGCTGAGCGGCTCGCGCGGGATCGATTGAGAGATGCCAGGGCGCAACCGCTGAGGATCGACTCGCAATCGTCCTCGCGAAATGGCCTCCGCCGCGGCGGATCACGCTCTTGCTGGGATGCTCAGCCCGGGGAGAGACTGGGAAGGAACACGGCGAAAACCGCGACAGCCGTTCCCAGGGTGGCCAGCAGCACGACGAACCAGAACACGACTCCGAGCCAATATTGAACCGGCGTTTGGGCGCGGGAGTAGGACCGCGACCGGGTTTCGAGCATGCCGGTTTGCAGGGCGCGAATGACCAGGGGGAGCGCAACCCAGACGTAGAGGATCGGAAACCCGATTCCGAAGATGACCAGGAAAACCCAATTGCTGTACACGTCTCAAGCTCTCGAACAGGTGTGGTCAGGATGGCTGGCGGTTCCCCGGAACCGGCGCGCGAACACAGGCCGCGCCGACAACATTGTCAACCGCGATACAGTCACGCATCTCGGAAACTCTTGGATCGAAACGCTTTCGGCGGGCGAGGGGCTGGCGCCGGCACCGGGCAGCCTTATGTAATGGCCGAGCCCACCTGATCGAGCCATGCCCGACAACGATCGCGAAGCCAATCGCTTCTCCGCCCGCGCGGCCCGCTATGCGCGCGTCGGCACCAATGTCGGCGGGGTCGCGGCGCGCATCGCCGGCACGCGCCTGTTCGGCTTCGAGGGCCAGGACGCGTCCAACGCGGCGGCGCTCGCGCAGGTGCTCGGTGGCCTGAAGGGCCCGATCATGAAGGTGGCGCAGCTCCTCGCCACCATTCCAGACCTCGTGCCGCCGGAATACGCCGCCGAGCTGCAGAAACTGCAGTCGGAAGCGCCGCCGATGGGCGGCGCCTTCGTGCGGCGGCGCATGATGGCGGAGCTGGGTCCCGACTGGCAGGCGCGGTTCGCATCCTTCGATGTCAAGCCGGCCGCGGCTGCCTCCCTCGGGCAAGTGCATCGCGCGACCGCCAGGGACGGATCGCCGCTCGCCTGCAAGCTGCAATATCCGGACATGCAGTCGGCCGTGGAGGCCGACCTGCGGCAGCTCGAATTCGTGTTCGCCATCCACCGCCGCATGGATCCCGCCATCGACACCACGGAGATCGCCAAGGAGATCGGCGCCCGCGTGCGCGAGGAACTCGATTACGAGCGGGAGGCCAGGCATGTGCGCCTTTATCAGCAGGCGCTGGCCGAGGTCCCGGAGGTGCGCGTGCCGTCGCTGTGGCCGGAGCTGTCGACGCGGCGCCTGCTCACGCTCGGATGGCTTGACGGCGTCAAGATCCTGCAGTTCACCGAGGCCCCGCCCGACATCCGCAACCGTCTTGCCGTCGCGATGTTCAGGGCATGGTGGCATCCGTTCAGCCACATCGCGGTCATCCACGGCGACCCGCATCTCGGCAATTACACGGTGTTTTCCGAAGGTGGCGAGGCGAGGGGGATCAACCTGCTCGATTACGGCTGCATCCGCATCTTTCCGCCGAGCTTCGTCGGCGGGGTCGTGGACCTCTATCACGGGCTCCTGCACGACGACCGCGACCGCATCGTCCACGCCTACGAGGTCTGGGGCTTCAAGCGGCTCAACCGCGAGCTGATCGACATCCTCAATATCTGGGCTCGCTTCATCTACGGGCCGCTGCTCGACGATCGCGTGCGCACCATCGCCGACGGCGTCAAGCCGTCGGAATACGGCCGCCGACAGGCCTTTCAGGTGCACAAGGCGCTGAAGGAGAAGGGGCCCGTGACCGTGCCGCGGGAATTCGTGTTCATGGACCGCGCCGCCATTGGCCTCGGCGGCGTGTTCCTGCACCTGAAGGCCGAGCTCAATTTTCACCGTCTCTTCGAGGGCGAGATCGAGCGCTTTTCGCTCGGCGAACTCGCGACCAGGCAGACGCAGGCCCTCGCCCAGGCCGGCTTGCCGAAAGCGGGATAGTGACAGGGAACTATTCCTGTTTCCCGGCCATATGGCCCGGCTCGAAAGAAAGCGCTTGAGAAAATCGGGCGGGCATGCGTCGGAGGAATAGCAGCGATTGCAGCGCTTGAGCGCATGCGCTAAAGCCGCCGCAGCCAAGTCACGCTCAGATCGTCACGATAGGATCAATGATGGCGGATACGAAGCACGCGCCGTTCATGGGTTACAGTCCCGATATGGATGGCCCGTCCCACGAGGGGATGTATCGGAACTTCGTTCATTTCACGGCTGTCGCGGTCGTGTTCGTTCTGTGCTGCGTGGTGGCGCTGGCGGTCGGAGGCATCAAACAAGGCTGGCTTTCGGCGATCGTCGGCGTCGTGCTCGCGCATGTCGCCGCCGCCATCGGCCTGTTCGCGCCGTCGGTCTCGTGGCGCGCGCCGGCGGTGGTGCTTGCGCTGCTGGTGCTCATGCTGATCTTCTATTGAGCCAATGCACACTGTCCGCGACCGTCGCGTGACGTGAGCGGGTCGCAGCCGCGAACCAGGGGGGCCTGATGCGGATCGCAGTTCCGTCGGAAGCCGAGGCAGGCGAGCCGCGCGTTGCCGCGACGCCCGAGACGGTCAAGAAATACCGGGCGCTCGGGGCCGACGTCGTCGTCGGGACAGGTGCAGGGGCCGGGTCCGGCATACCGGACGCCGAATACGAAGCCGCCGGCGCGGCGGTCGCGCCCGATGCCAGGAGTGCGCTGCAGGATGCCGACCTCGTCCTGAAAGTCCGGCGCCCGACCGAGACCGAGCTTCAGGCCGTCAAGCGGGGCGCCGTCGTCGTCGCCACCATGGACCCGTATGGCCAGGATGCTGCCCTGAAGGCGATGGCCGATGCCGGCATCGCTGCCTTCGCCATGGAGCTGATGCCGCGCATCACGCGGGCGCAGGTGATGGACGTGCTGTCGAGCCAGGCCAATCTCGCCGGCTACAGGGCCGTGGTCGATGCATCGGCCGAATACGGCCGCGCCTTCCCGATGATGATGACCGCCGCCGGCACGGTGCCGGCTGCCCGCGTGTTCGTCATGGGCGCCGGCGTCGCCGGCCTGCAGGCGATCGCCACGGCGCGGCGTCTCGGCGCCGTCGTGAGCGCAACCGACGTGCGGCCGGCCGCCAAGGAGCAGGTCGAGTCGCTCGGAGGGAAATTCATCGCCGTCGAGGACGAGGAGTTCAAGCAGGCCGAGACCGCAGGTGGATACGCCAAGGAAATGTCCAGGGATTATCAGGCCAAGCAGGCGGCCCTCGTCGCCTCGCATATCGCCAAGCAGGACATCGTGATCACGACGGCGCTGATCCCGGGCCGGCCGGCCCCGAAGCTCATCTCGCGCGAGATGGTCGATTCCATGCGTCCCGGCTCGGTGATCGTCGATCTGGCGGTTGAGCGCGGCGGCAATGTCGAGTTGTCCAAGCCGGGAGAAGTGGTCCACCACAAGGGCGTGAAGATTATCGGCCATCTCAACGTGCCGGGCAGGCTCCCAGCCTCGTCGTCGAGCCTCTACGCGCGCAACCTCTATGCCTTCGTCGAGACCCTGATCGACAAGACGACGAAGAACCTGGCCGTCAAATGGGACGACGAGCTCGTCAAGGCGACGTGTCTCACGCGCGACGGCGCCATCGTCCATTCGGCCTTTCAGCCCGGAACGGCCTGACCGGAGGAGCCTTCAGCATGTCCAGCGAAACTCCCCAGCAGCTCCTCGACCGGGCGCAGGCGGCGGCGCGCGCCGCGAGCCAGCTCGCTGAGCAGGCCGCCTCGTCGCTCGGAGCGGCGGCGCATGCGGCGACGAGCGGCGTGGTCGACCCGACCGTGTTCCAGTTTGCCATCTTCGTGCTGGCCATCTTCGTCGGCTATTACGTGGTGTGGTCGGTGACCCCGGCGCTGCACACGCCCCTGATGTCCGTCACCAACGCCATCTCGTCGGTGATCGTGGTCGGAGCGCTGCTTGCGACCGGCGTCCCTCTCGTGCGCGCCATGGGCGACGGGCCGCTATGGGCGCGCATCCTCGGCTTCATCGCCCTGATCCTCGCCTCGATCAACATCTTCGGCGGGTTCCTGGTCACGCAGCGCATGCTGGCCATGTACAAGAAGAAGGGCTGAGGTGATGTCCGCGAACCTCGCAGCCCTGCTCTATCTCGCCTCCGGCGTCCTGTTCATTCTCGCCCTGCGAGGCCTGTCGCACCCCGAAACCTCGCGCCAGGGCAATCTCTTCGGCATGGTGGGCATGGGGCTGGCGATCGCCACGACCCTCGTCGGCGCCCCGCCATCCGGCTTCTTCGGCTGGATCCTGACGCTGCTCGGCCTCGCCGTGGGCGGCGGCATCGGCGCCACCATCGCGCGCCGCGTACCCATGACGGCGATGCCGCAGCTGGTCGCTGCCTTCCACTCGCTCGTCGGCCTGGCGGCGGTGCTGGTGGCGGCCGCCGCGCTCTATGCGCCGCAGGCCTTCGGTATCGGCATCGTCGGGGCGATCAAGCGCGGCAGCCTGTTCGAGATGGCCCTGGGCGCCGCCATCGGCGCCATCACCTTCACCGGGTCGGTGATCGCCTTCCTCAAGCTCGACGGGCGCATGTCGGGCAAGCCGATCATGCTGCCGAGCCGGCACCTCGTGAACATCGGGCTCGGCGTCCTGCTGCTGATCCTGATGGTCGCCTTCATCGGCGGTGAGAGCCGGGCTGTCTTCTGGCTGATCGTCCTGGTGAGCTTCGCCCTCGGCGTGCTCTTGATCATCCCGATCGGCGGCGCAGACATGCCGGTCGTCATCTCGATGCTCAACTCCTATTCGGGGTGGGCGGCGGCGGGCATCGGCTTCACCCTCGGCAACCTCGCGCTGATCATAACCGGCGCCCTGGTCGGCTCCTCGGGCGCCATCCTGTCCTACATCATGTGCAAGGGGATGAACCGCAGCTTCATCTCCGTGATCCTCGGCGGCTTCGGCGGCGAGACTGCGGGTCCGGCCGGCGCAATCGAGCAGCGGCCGGTCAAGGTCGGCTCGGCGGAGGATGCGGGCTTCATCATGAAGAACGCCTCCAAGATCATCATCGTGCCCGGCTACGGCATGGCGGTCGCGCAGGCGCAGCACGCGCTGCGCGAGATGGCCGACCAGCTCAAGGAGCACGGCGTCGAGATCAAATACGCCATTCACCCGGTGGCGGGCCGCATGCCGGGCCACATGAACGTGCTGCTGGCCGAGGCCAATGTCCCCTACGACGAGGTCTTCGAGCTGGAGGACATCAACGGCGAGTTCCCGCAGGCCGACGTGGCCTTCGTGATCGGCGCCAACGACGTGACCAATCCGGCCGCCAAGACCGATCCGCAATCGCCGATCTTCGGGATGCCGGTGCTCGACGTGGAGAAGGCCAAGACGGTGCTGTTCGTCAAGCGCGGCATGGGCTCGGGCTATGCCGGTGTCGAGAACGAGTTGTTCTTCCGCGACACCACCATGATGCTGTTCGGCGACGCCAAGAAGATGGTCGACGAAATCCTGAAAAGCCTGGACTAGCGGGAACCTGCTCGGTTCGGGCCAAGCCGGCTCAAAAAAGCCGGCTTTGCTTTTCACCTCAGGCCCATGCTCCTCCTTGTCCGCGTGATCGGCTTCGCCGTGCTGCTTTATGTGGCATTCGTCGGGCTGCTCGTGGCGATGGAACGGAGCTTCCTTTATCCGGCTTCGGCGCAGCGCGTGACGGCGCCGCAGGCCGGGCTAGCGGAATTCCAGGACCTCAGCCTCACGACCGGCGACGGTGAGCGGCTGGTCGCCTGGTGGAAGCCGCCGCAGCCGGGCCGCGCCGTCCTCCTCTACTTTCATGGCAACGGCGGCTCGTTATGGAACCGGCGCAATCGCGCGCGGCTGCTTGCCGAGGACGGGCGCGGCTTCCTGATCGTCAGCTATCGCGGCTACTCGGGCTCGACCGGCGCGCCGACCGAAAGCGGGCTACGCGAGGACGCGCGGGCGGCCCACGCCTGGCTGGCGAAGCAGTACCGGCCGGAGCGCATCGTGCTCTATGGCGAGTCGCTAGGCTCCGGCGTGGCCGTGCGGCTGGCGAGCGAGCGTCCGGTCGGCGGCCTGATCCTCGAGGCGCCCTATACCTCGACCGCGGACGTGGCCAAGCTCACCTACTGGTTCGTGCCGGTGGACCTTCTGATGCGCGACCAGTTCCGCTCGATTGAAGCCGTTGCGGAGGTGCAAAGCCCGCTTCTGATCCTGCACGGCGAGGAGGACGGCCTGATCCCGATTCGTCTCGGCGAAAAGCTCTACGAGGCCGCGCCGGGGCCGAAGCGCTTCATCCGCCTGCCCGGCGTCGGCCATCTCGACGTGCTCGAGCGCGGCGCCATGGAGCCGGTCCGCAGCTTTCTGCGCGACCTGGAAAAGGAGGGCCCGACGTAGCGGCTATTGCAGGCTGTGCTTTTATCGGAACAGTGAGGCAACACCGCCCTGGAGACGGCCGAGGCCCTGCTTGGCGGTCGCATTGGCGTTCTGGATGGAGAGGGCGCGCTGGTAGCTTTCGATGGCTTCCTGGCGCTGGCCCAGGCGCTCCTGGGCGACGCCGCGCCAGGCCCATGCCTCGGCGTTGCGGTTGTCGACGTTGAGCGCCGCGTTGAAGTCCTCGATCGCCTTGTCGTGCTGGTTGACGGCGACGAGGCTCTGGCCGCGGGCCGCGTATGGCGCGGCCACGAACGGATTGCGGTCGATGGCGGCGTCGAAATCGAGAATCGCCTTCGGGTGCTGGCCCATGCGCTGATACAGCAGGCCGCGCGCATGCAGCGCCTCGGCCGATTCAGGGGTCAGACGGATCGCCTGGGTGAGGTCGGTCAGAGCCTCGGCATAATTGCCCTGGACGCGCAGCAGATTGGCGCGGGCGATATAGGCGGCGCCGTAATTGGCGTCGCTGGCGATGGCGCGGCTGAAATCGGCGAGTGCGGCGTCGTTGCGGCTCGTCTGCCGGTGGGCGAGACCGCGGTTCATGTAAGCCGGAGCGTAGTTGGGATCGACCTGCACTGCCTTGTTGAAGTCGGCGATGGCGTCGTTGTAGCGGCCGACCTTGGCATAGGCGGCGCCGCGCGTGTTGTAGGCGCTCGGATCGTTCGGATTGCGCTGGATGACCTCGGACAGGGAGCCGATATTGGCGCTCGTCGTCTCCTTGCTCTCCTCCTCGAGGACAGCAATGCCGGCCGACGGACCGCCACGAGCGACGGTGTCACAGCCGGCGAGCGCGACGCACACGGCGAGCACGCCGAGCGGAGCCAACTGCCGAATTCTCTCCACAATCATCCCCCGTCTCCATCGCCGGCTTTGACCGGCGGTGTGTGCGCCCCGTGGTCGGGGACTGACGCAATCAGCGCCTGGCTGATGCAGACAGCCGTCGAATCAACATGCAAACAAGGCGGGAGAGGGGCGATCAGCGCGGCCTGGCGGCCGGCTGCGGACGCGGCTTCGACGGAAGCAGCCCCTCGCGCTGCATGCGCTTGCGGACCAGCTTGCGGGCCCGTCGCACTGCCTCTGCCCTCTCGCGCGCCTTCTTCTCCGAAGGCTTCTCGTAGTGGCCGCGAAGCTTCATCTCACGAAAGATGCCTTCACGTTGCATCTTCTTCTTCAAAGCACGGAGAGCCTGGTCGACATTGTTGTCTCGGACAAGAACCTGCACGCGTTGCCTTTCTCGTATATCCGGGATGTGGATGACAAATGCCTGTAGGGCGCAAATGGGCGCCCTAACCGTGGCCGGTGGATACCAGAATCGGGGTGCCCTGTCCACAAGCCGGGCCCCGACACCGGACAATTTGACCGACCGGCGCAGCCGGGCCACAGGCGGTCCCAGCCGTGCCCGGCGGGCGTCCCGATTGCCTGCCGGTGCGGCCCGGTCAACGCTGCTCGGCCGGCGGTAAAACGCGGGTGACGTGCCCCATCTTGCGCCCCGGACGGGCCTCGTGCTTTCCGTAAAGGTGCAGGTGGGCCTCGGAATCGTCGAGGATCGCCGCCCAGCCCGCGGCGTCGTCCCCGATCAGGTTGCGCATCTCGATCATGCCCAGCCGGCGCGGGGAGCCCAGGGGCCAGCCGCTGATGGCGCGCACGTGCTGCTCGAACTGGGACGCGACGGCGCCCTCGATGGTCCAGTGACCCGAATTGTGCACGCGCGGGGCGATCTCGTTGACGACGAGGCGCTCGCCCCCATCCTCCCTGACCAGGAACATCTCCACCGCGAGGACGCCGACATAGCCAAGGGCGTCGGCGATGCTCCTGGCGATCGCCACGGCGTCGCCCTCCGTCCCCCCGGCGAGGCCGGCGGGCACGCGGGTCACCTCGAGGATGTGGTCGCGATGGGTGTTGGCACAGACGTCGTAGGCGGCAAAGCCGCCGGCCGCGGTGCGCGCCGCGACGACGGAGATTTCCCGCTCGAACGGCACGAAGCCCTCGAGGATGCAGGGCGCATGATGCATCGCCCGCCAGGCCTCGCCGGCATCGCTCTCGGGCCTGATCAGGGCCTGGCCCTTGCCGTCGTAGCCGAAGCGGCGTGTCTTGAGAACGGCGGGCCGGCCGATCGCGGCGAGCGCGGTTTCCAGATCGTGCTCGTCGGCCACCGCCCGGAAAGGCGCGGTCGCAATGCCGAGACCGCTGACGAAGGTCTTTTCCGAGAGCCGGTCCTGCGTCGTCGCCAGGGCTCGTGCATCGGGATACAGGGGTGCGAAGGAGCCGACGATCTCGGCGCTGCGCCGCGGGACGTTTTCGAACTCGTAGGTGACCACGTCGACCGCCTTGGCGAAGGCGATCAGCGCTGCCTCGTCGTCATAGGCCGCGCAGGTACGATGCGTCGCGACCGCGAAGGCGGGGCTGTCCGCCTCGGGGGCGAAGACGTGAACGTTGAGGCCGAGCCGCGCGGCCGCGATGGCCAGCATGCGGCCGAGCTGGCCGCCGCCGATGATGCCGAGGGTCGCGCCGGGGCGGATCACGAAACCTCAGCTCCCGTTCGCAGGCCGCTCGGCAACGGCCTCGCTCTGACGCTGGCGCCAGAGCGCCAGGCGCTCGGCGAGCGCCTCGTCCGAAAGCGCCAGCACGGCCGCGGCGAGCAGCGCGGCATTCACGGCGCCGGCGCGGCCGATGGCCAGCGTGCCGACGGGAACCCCGGCCGGCATTTGCACGATCGACAACAGGCTGTCCTGGCCAGACAGGGCCTTCGTTTCGACCGGCACGCCGAATACCGGCAAGGTCGTCATGGACGCGGTCATGCCGGGGAGATGGGCCGCCCCGCCGGCGCCGGCGATGATGACCTTGAACCCCTCGGCCTTGGCGCCCTTGGCGAAGCCGTAGAGTCGGTCCGGAGTGCGATGCGCGGAAACGATGCGCGTCTCGTGGGGCACGCCAAGCGCGTCCAGCGTCTCGGCGGCGTGGCGCATGGTCTCCCAGTCCGATTGACTGCCCATGATGATGGCGATGGGCGGCGTTTGTGCCGTCATGTCGGCTCCAGACCCACTAGAGGGGGATCGCTTCGGATGAATCGACCCCCGTTCGGCCCCTCGGTGTCGCATGATGCCCTTCGGCGAAGCGGTGGCGGCTCTGCCGGATCATGCTCTTGAGGGGAGTGGCGGGAATAGCCAAGGCATGCCGCGCGGGCAAGGCTTGATCACGAACAAGGTAACCTGTCGCGGCGGCGCGGCCTTCGCGCCGTAAACCGTGCGCTCAGCCACCATCGGATATCCTGTGGACAGCCGCCCCGCCGGCGGCCCCGCCTCCCCAGGGGGGCGGGCCGGCACATGGATGTTCAGGCGATAATGTCCGGCGTGAGCTGATCCTCGAGAAAACTGATGCGGTCCTTGAGGATGAGCTTGCGCTTCTTCAGCCTCTGGATCTGCAGCTGGTCGCCCGCGACCATGCGTTCGAGCGCCTCGATGGCCATGTCCAGATCACGATGCTCCTGCTTCAACCGTGCAAGCTCTGATTCAAGCTCAGCCGTTTCCTCCTGCGACAGATTCGATCCCATTGCCACTCCGTCGCGCGCCGCTCGCAATGGTGA
Source organism: Beijerinckiaceae bacterium (assembly GCA_036556825.1). Classification (GTDB taxonomy): domain Bacteria; phylum Pseudomonadota; class Alphaproteobacteria; order Rhizobiales; family Beijerinckiaceae; genus JAJKJG01. The sequence goes on along the minus strand of DATBIR010000258.1, from coordinate 7,131 downwards.
CGAAACACGGCCTGAAGTATGCGCAAAGGGGCTGATCAGGGCAAGCTCGGGAAAACGTAAAAACTTCGGCGGTGCAGCAACGGAAATGCCTTTCACTCGCCATAGTCCCTGTGGCAAAATGCGGGAGTCGGAACAGCTGACAAGGAGGGACCGACATGCCGCTGCAGAATCACTTGACGGAGCTTGAACGCAGACACCAGGCGCTCGAGCGCGAGATCCAGGATGCGATGACCCATCCATCCATGGACAGCCTCAAGGTGGCAGAACTCAAGCGACGAAAACTGCAGCTGAAGGACGAAATCGCGAAACTGAAATACTCCAGTAACCCACGCGTGGTGCACTGAACTTCCGTTTCGAGATCGTCGTTTAACAGCCGCCGTATCCTCATGGAACGGCGGCTTTTCGTTGCCGGTATCGCTCCGGTCACGTCAGGGCGATGATGCCGTCCCAGACCAGCTTCAATCCGACCGGGATCAGCAGAGCGTAGGTCAGCGTGTAGAAGCGCTCGGCGGACACGCGCCGCACGAGCAGCACGCCGGCCCAGGTCGAGACGATCGCGACGGGAAACAGGGCCACCGCCGTCAGCAGGTTGTCGGGCGTGAATTGTCCGAGCGCGATGAAGGGCGGCACCTTGATCCAGTTGAGGATCGCAAAGAACACGCATCCGGTGCCGACGAAGACGTCGCGCGGCAGGCGCTGTGGCATGACGTAGATCTGGAAGGTCGGGCCGCCGGCATTGCCGATCATGCTCGTGAAGCCGGTCAGGACGCCCCAGAACCAGCCTGCGGCCACGCCGCCCGGCTTCTCTGTCGGAGCGATTTTCGCGCGCTCGCTGAAGAGCTGGCGGGCCGCGAATGTGACCGACAGGATGCCGACCGCGAGCCCAACGCCGGCATCCGACACGTATTCGGCAAGCAGGTAGCCGAGGACCACCCCGAGGGCCGCGCTCGGAAAGAGAATCTGCAGGTTGCGGCGATCCCAGGTATGCCGGTAAGCCCATAAGGCGACGCTGTCCTGCACGATCAGGATCGGCAGCATGATCGCCGCCGCACGGACGGGCGAGATCATCAGCGCCATCAGCGGCAGCGACAGAAGGCCGATGCCCCGGAAGCCGCCTTTGCTGAGGCCGACGAGGATCACGGCCGGAACGGCCACGGCATAGAACAGGGGATCGGTGATCATGCGGCACGAAGGCTGGTGCCGCTCTCGTAGGCCGAGAGGGCGCAAGTCACAAGCGCGCGGCCTTGCGCGGCAGCCACGCGCGCGCCAACCTTGCCCCAGCAAAGCCAAGAAGAACGCCGTTGGGAGGAGATCATGCCGATGAACGCGCCGGGCGTCAGCCGCTACCCCGACATCTATGAGCGCTGGCGCGCCGATCCGGCCGGGTTCTGGGCGGAGGCGGCGCGCGAGATCGACTGGATCAGGCCAGCCGACAAGGTGTTCGATGCGGACGCGGGGGTCTACGGGCGATGGTTCGCAGGCGCGCTCTGCAACACGTGCCACAATGCAGTCGACAGGCACGTGGCGGCGGGGCGCGGCGAGCAGGCGGCGATCATCTACGACAGCCCGGTCACCGGGACGAAGCGCCGGCTGACCTACAGCGAGCTCAAGGCCGAGACGGCGGCGCTGGGAGCGGTGCTGCGCGACCTCGGGGTCGGCACCGGAGACCGGGTGATCATCTACATGCCGATGATCCCGGAAGCGGCGATCGCGATGCTCGCCTGCGCCCGCATCGGCGCCATCCACTCGGTCGTGTTCGGTGGCTTCGCGGCGAAGGAGCTTGCGACGCGCATCGAGGACGCCGCGCCCAAGGTGATCCTGTCGGCGTCGTGCGGCATCGAGGTCAACCGCATCGTGCCGTACAAGCCGCTGCTCGACGAAGCCCTCCGGCTATCGGATATCAGGCCCGAAACATGCCTGATCCTGCAACGGCCACAGGCGCCGGCGACCCTGAGGGCCGGCCGCGACCTCGACTGGCAGGAGACCGTCGCGGCCGCGCGCGCCGCCGGCAAGACGGCCGATTGCGTGCCGGTCGCCGCCACCGATCCACTTTACATCCTCTACACGTCCGGCACGACCGGAAAGCCCAAGGGCATCGTGCGCGACAATGGCGGCCACATGGTCGCGCTGAAATGGTCGATGAAGAATTTCTACGGCGTCGAACCCGGCGAGGTGTTCTGGACGGCGTCCGACGTCGGCTGGGTCGTCGGCCATTCCTACATCGTCTATGCGCCGCTGCTGCATGGCTGCACCAGCGTGCTCTATGAGGGCAAGCCGGTCGGTACGCCGGATGCCGGCGCCTTCTGGCGGGTTATCGCCGAGCACGGCGCCGTGACGCTGTTCACGGCGCCGACGGCGTTCCGCGCCATCAAAAAGGAAGACCCGCAGGGAACGCATCCGAAACAGCACGACCTGTCGAAATTTCGTGCCTTGTTCCTGGCCGGCGAGCGGGCGGACCCCGATACGGTGAAATGGGCCGAAGGCATCCTGGGCGTCCCGGTGATCGACCATTGGTGGCAGACGGAGACCGGCTGGCCGATCGCCGGCAATCCGCTCGGGCTCGGCATGCTGCCCGTCAAATACGGTTCGCCGACGGTTCCCATGCCCGGCTACCAACTCGTCATTCTCGACGACGCCGGCAAGGCGGCGCCGGCGGGCGCGATGGGCTCGATTGCGATCAAGCTGCCGCTCCCTCCCGGCTGCCTGCCGACCCTGTGGAACGCCGATGTGCGCTTCGAGGAAAGCTACCTTTCGGCCTTTCCCGGTCATTACGCCACCGCGGATGCCGGTTTCCTCGACGAGGACGGCTATGTGTTCGTCATGGGTCGCACCGACGACATCATCAACGTCGCGGGCCACCGCCTCTCGACCGGCGGCATGGAGGAGGTGCTGGCTTCGCACCCGGCGGTCGCCGAATGCGCCGTGATCGGCGTCAGGGACATGCTCAAGGGTGAAGCGCCCTGCGGGTTCGTCGTGCTGAAGTCGGACGTCGCGCGCGCGGCTGCCGAGATCGAGCAGGAACTTGTCGGTCTGGTGCGCGAGAAGATCGGGCCGGTGGCGGCGTTCAAGCTCGCCATCACGGTGGCGCGCTTGCCGAAGACGCGCTCGGGCAAGATCCTGCGCGGAACCATGAAGAAGATCGCCGACGGCGAGGCGTGGACCATGCCGGCGACGATCGATGATCCCGCCATCCTCGACGAGATCGGGGAGGCGCTCAAGGGCAGGGGCGTCGGCGCCGGCGAGGCCGCCCGGCCTCCGGGCAGTTGACAGGGACGCCCCGCATGCGGAGCCTTGTCACGCCCGGTCGCCATAAAGAAGCGCAACTGCTCGCCTATGACGGGACCGGATGCGAGGAGGGGTATTCATGCGTTCACTGATCGTGTTGTGCCTGGGCGCGGCTGTTCTCGGCGCCGGCACCGGCGCCGCCTGGCCGCAACGGGCCACGACCCAGAAGCAAGTGCCGCTGGCCACCACGCCGGCCAACAAGGCCGACGCAAATGCGTGGACCGTCGGGCTTGCCGGCGGGCTGCTCGAGGGCACCTTCATCCGCTACGCCGCCGACATCGCCAAGGTGCTCGATGACGGCGACAATCTGCGCGTCATCCCGCTCGTGACCTACGGCGCCGTCGGCAACGTCAACGATCTGCTTTACCTCAAGGGCGTCGATGCAGCGATCACGCAGGCCGACGTGCTGGATCACTTCAAGAAGGAGCTCAACGTCCCGCGCATCGACGAGCGCGTGCACTACATCTCGCCCCTGTTTCATTCCGAAGTGCACGTCTGCGCGCGTCCGGAGTTCAAGACGCTCAAGGACCTCGAGGGCAAGAAGGTCAATTTCAACACGCGCGGCAGCGCCGCCAATCTGACCGGCCAGATCGTGTTCCGGCGCCTCAACATCAACGTCGAGCCGCTGTTCCTCAACAATTCGGTGGCCGTCGAGCGAATGCGCAAGGGCGAAATCTCTGCCGTGGTGCACGTCGTCGGCAAGCCGAACGAGCTGTTCGTCAACATGAAGGCCGAACCGCCGTGCCGCTTGCTGCCGGTGCCATACGATCAGGTCTTCGCCGACTTCTATCTGCCGACGGTGCTCAAGCGCGAAGACTATCCGGCGTTGATCCCCGCGAGCGAGGAGGTCCCGACGATCGCCGTGCCGACCGTGCTCGCCGTGTTCAACTGGGCGAAGAACAGCGAGCGCTATCCCAAGGTGGCCAAGTTCATCGAGGCGTTCTTCACCAAGTTCGAGCAGCTCCACAACCCGCCGTACCAGCCGAAATGGAAGGAAATCAACCTGGCCGCCAAGGTGCCGGGCTGGACGCGCTACCCGGTCGCCGAGGCGGCGCTCGCCAAGCTCGCCGGACCGGACCAGACGGCCCAGGCGCGCAGCCAGTTCGAGACTTTCCTCAACTCGCGAGGTGGCCGGCGCGAGGCCCCGCTCACGCCGCAGGAGCGCGAGGCGCTGTTCAACGAATTCCTGAAGTGGCAGCGACGATAGGGGCCACCGTGCGACTCCTCTCGCCGCAAGAGGGAGGAGGAGCGACTCAGCGCAGCGCCAGGACGCGCTGGCCGGCCTCGGGGGCGCCGCTTGCGGCGGCCCGCTCGTAGAGCTCGCGCGCTTTCGCCAGATCGCCTTTCGGGCCGCGCACGCCGAGCCGCGTCAGCATCGCAGGATCATAGGTCTCCGCGAGGGCCATCAACGCATTCGGGTCATTGCCCGATGCCGCCCGCTCGAGGAGCAGGCGCGCCCCGGCGATGTCGCCGAGATCGAGGCGGCCGCGCGCCCGCTTGATCATCTCTGCAACTTCCGTGGCAGTGGGTCCTTTCGTGACCGCTGGCGCACCGGGCGCCGTCGCCTTCGGTGTGTCGAGGAGCGGGAAGACCTCGGTCTTGACGGCGAGGTCCGCAACCGGCGCAGCGGACGCCGTCGTGACCGCTGCCTCGACGGCCGCCGCGACGACATCGGATTTCAAGCTCGCGGCGACGCTGCCGGGCGCAGGGGTGTCGGGTGCCGGTGCGCTCGCAGCTTCGACGGCGGCTGCAACGGCGCTCGGAGTCGGGGCAGGGAAACCGCTCGCCGGCACGGCGGTCTCGAGCGCAGACGTGGTCTCGGAGGCCGTGGAGACAGCGGCCAGGTCAGGCGTCGAGTCATTCTTCGTGGAGAGGGGAGCAATGGGCTCCGTCACAAAGGTCGTCTCGGCGGCCGATGCGACGGGGCCCGGCTTGAAGGCCGGCGCGTCGTCCGCAGCCGTTGCCGCGCCAGCTTCCGAGGTGGTCGTCACGGTGCGCACCTTAGGCGCACGAGCCTCGTCCGTCCCGGCTGCGCCGTTTGCCGGCGTCGCGTCGGCCGCACGCGCGCTCGCGCCCGCGCGCGGCGCAGACGACTCGCCTGCAGAAGCAGGCTTGATGGATGCGGTGACCGTCGCATCGGCGGGGGCCGCGGTCGCGCGCAGCCGGAAGGCGTTGGCATCAGCGTCTGCCGCTTCGATCGGCCTGGCCGGCAGCCAGTCGAATTCGCGGACCGGCGACTTCGCCGCGCTGACGCCGGCGGTCTCGGCCGGGGAGTCGATGGCCGGCTTGGACAAGGCGGCCTCGGCAGGAGCCTGACTCTGCGCGGCTCGCCACGATTCTGCGCGCGGCGCCACTTTCTGGTTCGCCGCCGCCGTGACGATCGCCGGAGCGCTCTTCTCCGGGAACAGCCCTGTCCAGCCGGCTCCCGGCTTGACCCATTCCGCAACTTTCAGAACCTCGGCGGTGGCGTCAGGAAAGATGAAGGCGCCCGCCGTCAATGCGGTCGTGACAAGCAGGCTCGCGGTCAGGGCCGCCATCACCCGGCGGCGGGCGCGCGCCTTGCGGATGCGCCGCCGCTCCGCAGATGACGGGACGTGGACTCGATGATCCGGGGAAGCGCCGCGGTGCTGCGCGTCCGGCCGGTTCTTGGGCCTGGTACCGCGAGACTGCAATGACATGGGGCCTCCCTCCCTTATCTCAGCACCCAGCCCCCTTAAGTGCTTCGAATACAATGAGAGGAAGTTATGACACGGTCAAGCAGTCGGGGTTGCTTGGCCCCGGTTCGCGCCGCGTAAGAGGCTGTGAATTCTGCCCCTTTTCCACAAGCGAAGGCGCACAGCCTACTCCTCGCCCTCCGGACGCTTGAGCTGCTTCAGCTTCGCGAAGACCGAATCAGGGTCGAACTTCTCCTCTTCGGCCGGCCTGCGCGGCGCGTCCATGCGGCCGAACGGCTCCGCCGGTGCGGCGGGCTCCGCGGTCGTGACCTCGGCGGGAAGAAGCGTCTGACCGCCGTCGGCCGGCTCAACCTGCGGCCGTTCCTTGGCGGCGCGCTGCACCTCGAAATCCAGATCGATCTGGGAGCAAAGGCCGAGCGTCACCGGGTCCATCGGCGTCAGGTTGGCGGAATTCCAATGGGTCCGCTCGCGCACCTGCTGGATGGTCGTCTTGGTCGTGCCGACAAGACGCATGATCTGCGCGTCCTTCAGCTCCGGATGATTGCGCAGCAGCCAGAGAATGGCATTGGGGCGGTCCTGGCGGCGCGACACCGGCGTATAGCGCGGCCCTTTCCGTGTCGGCTTTGCCTCTGGAAGCTTGACCTTCGGCTCCGACATCTTGAGGCGATGGTCCGGATCGGCCTCCGCCTTCTCGATCTCCTCGCGGGTGAGCTGGCCATTCGACACCGGGTCGAGACCCTTGATGCCGGCAGCCACCTCGCCGTCGGCGATGCCTTTGACCTCCAGAGGATGCAGCTTACAGAAATCGGCGATCTGCTCGAAGGTGAGGGACGTGTTCTCGACCAGCCACACGGCGGTCGCTTTGGGCATAAGGGGGGTGGTGGCCATGGTGCTTGAACCTCCTGGGCCTTCAGACGCACAGGGCAAAAATCTCTCGCGCTCCGGCCCGGCGCCGGCCGGAGCATCTCGTCTCACAATGTGAGGGAAACAGGGAGATTATAGGGATCCGGACGGGCCGTTGCAATGATTTGCGTGCCACGGCCCCAGAGGGGCGGCACTGCTTCAAGTCGGCGCGTCCCACCTTTTCGTCTGAGCCCCTGATCCCGGACCAGCCCCGGGCAGGCTTGATCGGACCATGCTCCAAGCGTTGGCAACGACCAGGCAAAGACTT
>DATBIR010000257.1:0-2628 GCA_036556825.1 Beijerinckiaceae bacterium | reverse complement strand
CGCATGTCGGCGTTGGTGGTGTCGGCGTCGGCAAGGGTCGTAATGTCAATGCGCTCGTCGGCCTGGCTCACGGCGTGGGCGAAGATCACCGGCGTTGAGCCCGCGCGATGCCGCGCGATGAGGCGAAAGGCTTCGCCGAGCTGCCAGGGCCGCGCCTTGGAAGCAGGGTTGTAGAGCACAATAATAAAGTCGCCTGAGGCCGCAGCTTCGAGCCGCTTCAGCACCAGATCCCAAGGCTTCAGATTGTCGGAGAGCGAGATCACGCAGAAATCGTGGCCGAGCGGAGCGCCGATGCGGGCGGCAGCGGCGAGCATGGCCGACACGCCGGGCACCACGGTCACCTCGATGTCGTGCCACGCCGGCTTGCCGGTCTCGATCGCCTCGAAGACCGCGCTCGCCATGGCGAACACGCCGGGATCGCCGGAGGAGACGACAGCGACGAACTTCCCCGACGCCGCAAGAACGAGGGCCTGGCGCGCGCGGGCCATCTCCTCGCGATTGTCGGAAGGATGGCGGCGCTGGCCGGCGCGCTCAGGGACACGGGCGAGGTAGGGCGCGTAGCCGACGAGGTCGGTTGCCGCGGCGAGCGTATCGGCAGCGAGCGGGGTGATCAACTCAGGCGCGCCGGGGCCGAGGCCGACAATGGAGAGGCGCCCGGTCATAGCGGCTTCCTCTCCCCCGGCACGAGCACGACGGCGAAATAGGCTGCCTCGTCGTCGGGCTTGTCGGCGAGCTTGACGATGCGCTCCTCCGGCATGGTGCCGCGCTCGACATAGACGGCGCGATCGAGTTTGCCGGCGCGGGCGAGCGCCTGCCTGATCTTGGCGAGGTTACGGCCCACCTTCATGATCACAGCGGCTTCGCTTTCCGAGAGCCGCTCGGCGAGAGCATCGGCATCCATGGTGCCGGACAGCACGGCAAGCATCTCGTCGCCGCAGGTCATCGGCATCGCGGCGCGCGTCCAGCAGCCGCTCATGGCGGTGATGCCGGGGATCACCTCGCAACGATGCGTGCCGGCGAGCCGCTCATGCAGATGCGCGTAGGAGCCATAGAAGAAGGGATCCCCGGCGCAGATCACCGCGACATCCTGGCCGGCGTCTAGCCTGGCGGCGAGCGTCGCGGCGCTCGCGTCGTAGAAGGCGACCAGCGCGTCGCGATAACACGGGTCGGTCTCGGGCAGCTCAGTGGTGAAGGGATAGTCGAGGCGGACGAGCTCTGCGTTCGGATTGAACTCGCCGTCGACGATGCGGCGCGCATTGCCGAGGCTACCCTTCTTGGCGAAATATGCGATCACCGGCGCGCTCTTGAGGATGCGTGCCGCTTTCAGCGACATCAGCTCGGGATCTCCAGGGCCGACGCCGACGCCGTAAAGTGTGCCGCGCGCGCTCATCATTCTGCCTCGCTCGCCAGCGCATTGACCGCGGCGACCGCCATGGCGCTGCCGCCCTTGCGGCCCTTGACGATGAGGAAGGGAACGCCGGCGTGCGTGGCAAGGGCTTCCTTCGACTCGGCAGCGCCGACAAAGCCGACAGGCATGCCGATGATGGCGGCAGGCTTCGGCGCGCCTTGATCGATCAACTCCAGGAGACGGAACAAGGCCGTCGGCGCATTGCCGATGGCGACAAGCGCACCGCCGAGGCGGTCGAGCCAAAGATCGAGCGCCGCGGCGGAGCGCGTGGTGTCGAGGCGCGCAGCGCGATCGGCGATGCCGGGATTATCGAGCGTGCAGACGATGTCGTTGTTTGCGGGCAGCCGCGCGCGGGTGATGCCGTTCGCCACCATCTTTGAGTCGCAGAAGATCGGCTTGCCTTGCAGCAGCGCGCCGCGGGCCGCTGCCACGAACCCAGGAGCGAAGACGAGGTCGCGCGCGATCTCGACCATGCCGCAGGCATGGATCACACGCACGGCGACGCGGGCCTCGTCGGGGTTGAAGCGCGTAAGGTCCGCTTCGCTCCGGATGATGGCGAAGGAGCGCCGGTAGATCTCGGCGCCGTCGCGGGCGTAATCGTGTCCGGCGCTCATGGACGCTGTCCTCTCGCGGACTCAAGCAAGGCTTCGACCTGGTCGATGGTGAGACCTGTCAGGCTCGGCCGGTCGACGGCGCTGCCGTTGCGGATGAGATCGTAGCGGCCGTTGCGGCCGACGAGGGTGACCGAGGCGGAGACGCGATGGGCGCATGACTTGCTGCAGCCGGAGACATGCAGCGTCACGTCGCGGGTCGCCCCGAGGGTCGCGGCAAGGCGGGCGGCATCGCCGCGTGCATCGACGCTGGCGCTCATGCAGGACGGCGCGCCGACGCAGGCGAAGATGTTGAGGCGCGGGTCGGCAGCGTTGGCAATGAGGTCGAGCCTTTTGACCTCCTCTGTAAGCGTCTTCGCATCGGTAGCGGCAACACCGGTCAGGAGTAGCGCGCGCCAGGGCGTGGTGCGCAAGTTTCCGTCGCCGTAGCGCTCGGAGATGTCGGCCAGCGCATGCAACGCATCGGACTCGATGCGGCCGAACGGCAGCCCGACGCCGAAGGCCCTTCGTGCCTGTTCTCCCAATGATATCAATCCGACGGGTGATTTTGTTTCTGGCGTGAGTCGAGCAGACGCATGGGCGGCGGCAAGACCTGCCGCAGCGAAGATC
>DATBIR010000256.1:0-4924 GCA_036556825.1 Beijerinckiaceae bacterium | reverse complement strand
GGCCATGCATGTAGGCGAGGACGACCGCCCGGCGGCGCACGGGCTCGAGATGCGCAAGGCAGCGGCGCAAGGCGCTTGCGTCGGACAGACGTAGCATCACCTGTTCCGGATCCTCCTCCTCGCTGGTCAGGTTCATGGGCTCGAAATCGTCGACGAGGTCGGTGCGCACCTCGCCGCGCAGGATGTTCAGGGCCCGGTGCCGCAGGACCGCGTAGAGCCAGGTGCGCGCCCGCCCGCGCGATGGGTCGAACGTCTCCGCCTGCTGCCAGATCTGGACGAAGGCATCGTGCACCGCCTCCTCGGCGAGCGAGCGGCGGCGCAGGATGCGCGTGGCCACGCCCAGCATGCGCGGTCCTTCCGCGTCGTAGATCGCGCGCAGGGCCTTGCGGTCTCCCTTGGCGCAACGACGCAGCGCGTCGTCGAGCTCGGGCGCACCCGCCGTCCCGGTCGTCAGCGGCACTGCCACCCGCTCCTCCTACGCAGGTTTTTGGAACTCCGCACGCGCTTCGGCGCGTGCGGGCTCCGAAAACCTGCAGGGATCTAAGACCTTGCAGGTTTGTGCGGGCCGGAACTGTGTTCCGATCCGCGCAAACCTGCTTAGCCCCGTGAGTCTGGAGACTACACGGCAACACCGCCGCCGGATGCAAGCGGCGAAGTTTATGTGGCGGCGCGCATCCCGGGTTGTCGGCGGCGGGTATCCGTCGCGCCGGACAGCCGGCGGATCGGGAGACCAGTCATGACGAAGACGATTGTGGCCGTCGCGCTTCTTGCGACGACGGCGCTCAGCAGCGTGGCGCGCGCCGAAACGGTGGCCGCGCTTGTCGGCGACGACACCATCGCGGTGGTCGACACCCGCGCGAAGAAGGTCACGAAGACGTGGAAGGTGGCGGGCGCGACGGGCAAGCTGGTCGGCATCGACGTGCGCCCGGCCGACGGCATGCTCTACGGCCTCACCCGGGACGGCACCATCTGGACGATCGACACCTCGAGCGGCAAGGCGATGCAGAAAGCCAAGCTCGACATGCCTCTGCCGGCCAGCGGCACGATCACGGTCGATTTCAACCCGGTCGCCGACCGGCTGCGCGTGATCGGCTCGGACGGCACCAACCTGCGCGTCAATGTCGACGACGGCAAGGTGACGCGCGACGGCAATCTCAGATTCGCCGATACCGACATGCACAAGGGCAGGACGCCGAAAATCGTCGCGGGCGCCTATTCCAATTCGATGAAGGGCGCCAAGGAGACGACGCTCTACGACGTGGACGCGAGCGGCGCCCTTGTGCGCCAGGCACCGCCGAACGAGGGCGTGCTCAACTCCGTCGGCATGCTCGGCCTGAGCGCCGACCGCGCCGCTTTCGACATCGTCGCGGACGGGCAGGGCGGCAATGCCGGCTGGCTGCTCGCCGGCGACACGCTCTACAAGGTCGACATTGCGACCGGAAAGGCAAGCGAGGCCCGCAAGATTGTCGGCATCAGCGGCGCGGCGCGCGACATCGCCGTTCTGCCCGGGATGTAGACGGCAGACGGATGGCAGATGACGGATGACAGAGGACGGACCACGTCACATATCCGTCCTCGGTCTTCAGTCGTCCGCCGTCCGTTCACGTGCAACTGCGCCCGAGCGCCGCGAGGCCTTCGTCGAGAAGGTCGGGAAGATTGGGGATGCCGAGCAGATAGTCCGCGGTCGACAGCGAGCCTCTGCTCTCGCGCTCGCGCGCCAGACGCACGGCCGCCGCCCACTCTTCGGCCTCCATGTCGCCGCGGCCAATATAGACGAGGGCGATGAGGTCGTGGCGTTCGTCCTCGTTGAGGCCTTCGATGACCTCGCGCAGCTCGTCCTCGGTGGCGTCGTCGGGGGTGGCGGTCAGCGCGTCGACATTGGCGTCGTCGATCGGGTTCGACCCCGAATCCGGGTCGGTGTTCTGCTCCTTCACGTCGACGGCACGCGCGCGCAGGATGATCGCGCACACCTTGTCCAAGGCGATGTCCATAAGCCGACTCCATCACAGGCGAAGCGTCAGGCGCCCACCGCCCGGCCAAGCCTGGCGGGATCGCTCCTTGTCACGGGACAACCCGCAAGAGGCGCAACGGTTCGCTCGCGCTCAACCGTCACGCTTTGGTGAGGCGTGCCGGTGTGGCAAGGCGGCCGCCGCTGCGCTACATGAGCAGCGATTCCCGCCTTCATCCTCCCGCCCCTCCGATGCAAGCTGCCGCCGTTCCTGTCGTCCTGCTCGTCCTGTCGAACGTCTTCATGACTTTCGCCTGGTATGGCCACCTCAAATACAAGGCGTCGCCGCTCTGGGCAGCGGTGCTGGTCAGCTGGGGCATCGCCTTCTTCGAATACTGGCTCGCCGTGCCGGCCAACCGCATCGGCTCGGCGGTCTATTCCGCGGCCGAGCTCAAGACCATCCAGGAGGTGATCACCCTCATGGTCTTCGCCGGATTTTCGGTGCTCTATCTCAAGGAGCCCATCGGCTTGAACCACGTGATCGGCTTCGGGCTGATCTCCGCCGGCGCGTTCTTCATCTTTTCGGGGCGGTAGCCTTCCGCGCCGCGGACGCCGCCATTCCAGCGTGCCCCGCTTGCTTCCAGGAGGCCTTGCGAGCCTGTTTTTTCGGAGCCCGGATCCGGCTCCACCGCTCGAGAGAAGGAGGCGTGAAGACGATTGTGTCTGCAGGTCACTAACGGCACGGGGCCATGCAGGTCGCGCAAAGCCATCGAGACAGCTACTCAGGCTTGGCTCAAATCGAGGAGGAAGGCGAAGGTGGATGTTCTGATATCGGGCGGATTCAATGGCGCTTACGATCGGCTCCTGCCGGAGTTCAAACGGGCGACCGGCATCGAGGTCACGACCAGATCCGGTGCGTCACAGGGCACAGGCCCGCAGACGATCGGCGCGCAGCTCGCGCGCGGCGTGCCCACCGATGTGGTGATCCTGTCAAGAGAGGGCCTCGCCGATCTGATCGCCGCACGTCGAATCCTCGCCGGAACGGACATCGATCTTGCAAGAGTGTCCGTCGGTGTGGCGGTGCGCGCCGGAACTCCGAAGCCGGACGTGAGCACCGTCGAGAGCTTCAAACAAGTCCTGCTGGCGGCCAAGACGGTCGCCGTCCCCGGGAGCACGAGCGGCATCTGGCTTACGGCCGATCTCTTTCCGCGACTCGGCATCGCGGAGCAGATCAACGTCAAGGTGGGGCCTCGGGGCACGGACGCGACCAACATGGTCGCCACAGGAGACGCAGACATTGCGGTTCTGCCGGTCAGTGAAATCGTGTACGCGCCAGGCGTTGATTTCGCGGGCGCCATCCCGCCGGAAATCCAGTTCGTCCAGACGTTTTCAGCCGCCGTGGTAGCCGGCTCGAGAGAGATCGAATCGTCTAAGCGACTGATCGAATTTCTCGCCTCCGAACGCGCATCCGACGCAATCAGGAACAGCGGAATGGAGCCGCTCGCGGCGTCAAGTTCCTCGTTCGGCGCGGCCCGGAAATGACCGAGGAGCTCGCATGATGACGCCGCGGTTCAGCCGCGGCCCTCGGCGGGCCTGACGCGCAGGATGCGGCCGCGGTCGGAATCGGTCAGGAGATAGACGAAGCCGTCGGGGCCTTGACGGATGTCGCGGATGCGCTCGCCGATCTGGCGCAGCATGCGCTCCTCCCCGGTCACCCCCTGGCCGCTGGTTTCGAGGCGCGCCACGAGCTGGCCGGCGAGGGCGCCGACGAGCACGCTGCCGCGCCAGGCCGGGAACTTGTCGCCGGTATAGAAAACCATGCCGGACGGCGCGATCGAGGGGTCCCAGTAAAAGACCGGCTGCTCCATGCCGGCCTTGGCCGTGCCCTCGCCGATCTTCTGGCCGGTATAGTGCACGCCGTAGCTGATCACCGGCCAGCCGTAGTTGCGGCCCTTGCGCACGATGTTGATCTCGTCGCCGCCGCGGGCGCCGTGCTCCGCGACCCACAGCTCGCCGGTCTGCGGATGCAGCGCGGCGCCCTGCACGTTGCGATGGCCGATCGACCAGATCTCAGGCCGCTTGCCGCCCTGGCCGACGAAGGGGTTGTCGTCGGGCACGCCGCCGTCCGCCTTGATGCGCACGATCTTGCCGATGTGGTTGGCCGGATTCTGCGCCTGGTCGCGCAGCTCGAAGCGCTCGCCGAGCGTCACGAACAGCGCGCCGCTGCGGTCGAACACGAGCCGCGAGCCGAAATGATGGCTGTTGGAGTAGGACGGCTCCTGCCGGAAGATCACCTGAACGGCGTCGAGGCGCGCGCCCGCCTCGTCGAGCCTGCCGCGCGCGACACTGGTGCCGTTGCCGTTGCCGCGGTCGTCGGCAAAGCTCAGATAGACGAAGCGGTTCGCGGAGAAATCGGGATCGAGCGCCACGTCGAGCAGCCCGCCCTGGCCACGCGCGTGAATGCGCGGGAGCCCGGCCAGCGGCGGCGACAGCTGGCCGTTCGCCGCGACGATGCGCAGCCGGCCCGTACGCTCCGTCACCAGCATGCGCCCGTCCGGCAGGAAGGCGAGACCCCAAGGATGGCTCAACCCGCTGGCGACGGTCTCGACCACCACCTCGGCCTTTTCCGTCTTGATCCGCTGCGGCTGCTGTGCGGCAACGGCTGAGGCCCCGGTCACGGCCAGGCAGACGAGCAAACCGGGATATAGGCAGCGCATGAAAAACCTTTCCAATGCGGACGTTCCGGCAATGAGGTGGGGCGCCCTTCGGCGACATCAACATCAAGCCCGGCCCCGGCTGCTCACGGTTTCTTGAGGTCCCAACCAGCCTTGACAATAAGGCGCCCGGCCCCGATCTCCCCGGTCGACCCTGGTCCGGGCCCCTCTGGCGAGAGCTGAGCCGGCTTTCTCGCGATGTCGGACCTCTTCGACATCGGTCGCCGGCCCTTGGGGTTTCTCGTGGAACTCTCGGTCCTGG
>DATBIR010000255.1:0-3488 GCA_036556825.1 Beijerinckiaceae bacterium | reverse complement strand
GCCCGAGAGGCGGTCTGACAGCGATTGAAACATGTGAGCGCGTTCAGCCCTTCATACCCGTCATCCCGGCCGAGGCGCCTTTGCGCCGAGAGCCGGGATCTTGCCTCCTGGTCACCCGCTTCGAGATCCCGGATCGCCGTTGCGCGGGGTCCGGGATGACGGGTGAGAATGGTCGGCTCCAAACACGAGCGCACCCGCGGGCGCAACGCGCTGGCGGGTGTTGACCCCCCGGCCTCACGGATCATTCCGCGGACCGGGCGGCGGCTCTGGTTAGAGAACCGTCTTGAGTAGCGCGGACAATGGCCTAGGGCCGGCTTTCCTGTCAACCGGACCTCAGTTGCCGGGCCTCTGCCCGCTCTCGGCGGCGGACCTGGCGCTTCCACTGGCGCACGATCCTGGCGACGCGCTTCATGGCGCGCCGCTCCGGCGGAGTGAGGCAGATGCACCCCCCGCAGTGGCAGGGACGCGGTGCGGCAAAGGACAGCAATAGCAGATGGCGGCTCGATCGGGACAGGGGGGCGGGCATGGGGCGGCCTCCTCGTGCGGATTCGACGGCGCGCAACAGCGCTACCGATACCCGATAGAAGAGGCCCGGGCTGGCAGAGGGTCAAGACAAAGAGGATGCCGCCGGTCGGCACGCACCGCTATTCCGCGGGCGTTATGCGCAAGACCTCGCCGGTGTCGTCGGTCAGCACCCACAGCGCGCCGTCGGGGCCCTGGCGGATATCCCGGATGCGCTTGCCCTCTTCGCCGAGGAGCTCCTCGGCAGCCACCACGTCGTCGCCGTCGAATACGAGCCGTTCAATGTGCGCTCCTGCCAGGCCGCCGACGAAGGCGTTGCCTTTCCAGTTGGGAAAAAGGTCGCCCGTATAGAATGCGAGACCAGAGGTGGCGATCGACGGCACCCAGTAGTAGACGGCCTGCTCCATGCCTTCCTTGGCGGTGATGCCTTCGCCGATCTTGGCGCCCGAGTAGTCGATGCCGTAGGTGATGATCGGCCAGCCGTAGTTCTTGCCCTTCTCGGGACGGTTGAGCTCGTCGCCGCCGCGCGCGCCGTGCTCGACCGTGTAGAGCTGGCCCGTCTCGGGCCGTAGCGCCGCGCCCTGGATGTTGCGATGTCCGATCGACCAGACCTCCGGCGCCCAGCCCGGAAGCTTGGGGTTGTCGGCGGGAACGGTGCCGTCGGGGTTGATACGGATCACCTTGCCGATGTCGTTTGCCGGGTTCTGGGCCTCCTGGCGCAGGCTGTTGCGCTCCCCAGTGGTGATGAACAGGGTCCCGTCCTTCGCCCACACCAGCCGCGAGCCGAAGTGGTGGCCGCTCCTGGCCGCCGGCTGTTGACGGAAGACGACCTTCACGTCCTCGAGGCGGCCGCCGTCGCCGTCGGTGACGAGCTTCGCGCGTGCCACGCTGGTGCCGTTCTTGCCGCCCTCGCGCGGCTCGCCGTAGGAGAGGTAGATCGTGCCGGTCTTTTCGAAGTCGGGCGCGAGCAGCACGTCGAGCAGCCCTCCCTGGCCCACCGCGGCGACCTCGGGCACGCCGCCAACGGGGTCGGACAGCTTCCCGTCCTTGGAGACGAGCCGCAGCCGCCCCGGGCGCTCGGTGACGAGCAGACGGCCGTCGGGCAGGAACTGCAGGCCCCAGGGATTCTCGAGGCCGTCGGCGAAGGTCTCTACCTTGATTTTGCTCAGCTTCGCGGGACTTGGTGCGTCGGTGATCACGGCTGCGGCCGGTCCGGCCGTGAGGCAGAGCGCCAACGCCGCGGCGGCGCCGACGATGTGCTTGTTTTCTCTGAACATTGGGCCCCGATCTTTGTTCGATTGTCTTTTGGTCGTCTGCCGCCATATATGGGCTGATGAATGGCCCCGCCACCCTCACCTTCCGCAAGATGAACGGCCTCGGCAACGACTTCGTCGTGCTTGACGCCCGCGCCCGCGCTCTTTCCCTAACACCAGAGGGTGCGCGCCGCATCAGCGACCGCACGAAGGGCGTCGGCTGCGATCAGGTGATCGTGCTCGAGCCGTCGAAGAGGGCCGATGTCTTCATGCGCATCTTCAATGCGGACGGATCTGAGGTCAGTGCATGCGGCAATGCCACCCGCTGCGTTGCCTGGCTCATGGCCGAGGAGACCGGGCGGCGCGAGGCGACCGTCGAGACGAGCGCCGGCCTGCTCAGGGCCGATGTCGAGGGCGCAGAGCACGTTACGATCGACATGGGCACGCCGCGCTTTGCCTGGGACGAGATCCCGCTCGCGGAGCCTTTCTATGACACGACCGCCATCGAGCTGCAGATCGGGCCAATCGACGATCCGGTCCTGCATTCGCCCTCTGTGGTCAATGTCGGTAATCCGCATGCGATCTTCTGGGTCGACGACGTCGACGCCCACGACCTCGCCCGCTTCGGGCCGCTACTCGAGAACCATCCGATCTTTCCCGAGCGCGCCAACATCTCGCTGGCCCAAGTTACCTCGCGCGAAGGGATCAAGTTGAGGACCTGGGAGCGGGGTGCCGGCCTCACCCGGGCGTGCGGCACGGCGGCCTGCGCGGCCGCTGTGGCAGCGGCGCGCAAGGGGCTCACGGAGCGCCGGGTGGCCGTGGATCTGCCGGGCGGCCGGCTTCTGATCGATTGGACGGAGGACGGCCACATCCTGATGTGCGGTCCGACCGAGCTAGAATTCGAGGGCACGCTCTCTCCGGAAACCTTGTCGCCAGTGCCAGTCTAGCGGGCGTCAAAGTTGTCGAGTATTGAGCGGCCAGTTGTGAGGCGAGTGATCAGGGAGCGCCGGCCTGGCTGAACGTGGTCGGCGCGTTTTTGCACTTTAGGCATGACGGCAAGGAAAGACGGCAAGGTAACAACAAGAACGATGTCGGAGCCTCTCATCATCACGCTCGGCTGTCGGCTCAATGCGTACGAGTCGGAGGTGATGCGCAAGAACGCCGCCGAGGCCGGCCTCGGTGACGCCATCATCGTCAACACCTGCGCGGTGACGGGCGAGGCCGTGCGCCAGGCGACCCAGGCGATCCGCAAGCTGCGCCGCGAGCATCCGTCCGCGCGCATCATCGTCACCGGCTGCGCCGCCCAGGTGGAGCCGGAGCGCTTTGCCGCCCTTGCCGAGGTCGACCACGTCATCGGCAATGCCGAGAAGGTCAAGGCGGAGACATTTATCGGACTGTCGATGGGCTGCTCCGAGCGGGTGCAGGTCGACGACATCATGAGCGTGCGGGAGACCGCCGGCCATTTGATCGACGGCTTCGGGTCGCGTGCCCGTGCCTACGTGCAAGTGCAGAACGGCTGCGATCATCGCTGCACCTTCTGCATCATCCCGTTCGGGCGCGGCCCGTCGCGCTCCGTGCCGGCAGGCGAGGTGGTCGCGCAGGTCCGCCGTCTCGTCGAGAGCGGCTGCCGCGAGGTCGTCCTGACGGGCGTCGATATCACGGCCTATGGGGCCGATCTGCCGGGGACGGCAACGCTCGGCATGCTGGTACGCC
>DATBIR010000254.1:0-4065 GCA_036556825.1 Beijerinckiaceae bacterium | reverse complement strand
CGCATCGCGCGGATTGTTGGCGTGGATGGTCGCCATCGAGCCTTCATGGCCGGTGTTCATGGCCTGCAGCATGTCGAAGGCTTCCTCGCCGCGCACCTCGCCGACGATGATGCGGTCGGGGCGCATGCGCAGGGCGTTCTTTACCAGCTCGCGCTGTCGGATCTCGCCGCGTCCCTCGATATTCGGCGGCCGGGTTTCCAGTCGCCCGACATGGGGCTGCTGCAAGCGCAATTCCGCCGCGTCCTCGATGGTGATCAGCCGCTCCTTGTGCGAGATCGAGGTGGAAAGCGCATTGAGCAGCGTGGTCTTGCCCGAGCCGGTGCCGCCGGAGACGAGAATGGTCAGCCGCGCGCGGACGGCGGCGGCGAGCAGCTCGGCGATCCTTTGCGTAACGCTGCCCACGGCGACGAGGCCTTCCATGTCGAAAGCCTGGTCGGCGAATTTGCGGATCGAGACCAGCGGCCCGTCGACGGCGATCGGGCGCACCGCGACATTGATGCGCGAGCCGTCGGCGAGGCGGGCGTCGACCATCGGCTGCGACTCGTCCACCCGGCGGCCGACCGCGCTGATGATCTTGTTGACGATGCGCAGCACATGCGCCTCGTCCTTGAAGCGCACCGGCACCTGCTCGAGCTGGCCGAAGCGCTCGACATAGACCTTCTCATGGGTGTTGATGAGAATGTCGCTGACTGTGGAATCCTTCAGGAGCGGCTCGATCGGGCCGAGGCCGGTCAGCTCGTCCAGCACCTCGTTGGTGAAATTCTCCAGCTCGCGCGCGTTGAGCAGGATGCGCTCGTTGCGGACGTAGTCGGAGACGATCTCCGAGATCTGGACGCGCAGCTCCTCGCGCGACAGGCGCTCCAGCATCGGCAGGTTGAGGTCGTCGATCAGCTTGCGGTGCAGGCGGACCTTGGCCTCGATCAGCTCCTGCTTGATCAGCCGGTTGTCCTCGCTCGCCATCTCGGCGAGGCGGCGCTCCATCGGGGCCGGCTCGCGAGGCGGGTGGAACGGGCCGTCGAACATCGACGAACGGTTATTTTCAGGCAGAAAACGGTTCGACATGCCACCTCACCCGGCAGGAACGCTCGAGACGAGCTACGCCTTGCCCTTGACGATGATGCGCTGCAGCGCCTTCTCGAACTTGCTCGAACGGCTGACCTCGGCGATCGGCAGGCCGCGATTGATCGCCTCATGCACGAGATCGGTGCTCTCCGGAATGAAGCCGGCCAGCCAGTCGCGCAGCAATTGTTCGGCGTCGCTCTTCTTCAGCCCGGAGGCGAAGAGCTTTTCGCGATATTTGTTCACGATCACGGAAACCTGCGCGTCGGGAACGGCTTTGGCGGAAATGGCGTCGAGCACATAGCGCGCATGGCGCAGCGCCGGGACGGTGAAATTGGTGACGATATAGACCTGGTTCGATCCCCAGATCACATTGTCCATCCAGGGAAACCAGTGCTTCGGCAGGTCGATCACGACATTGTCGAAAGAGCGCGACAGGAGACCGAGAACCGCGCCGATCAGGCCCTCGCTGACCTCGAAATATTTTGCCGGCACGCGCGGCGTCGCCAGCACGGCGAGGCCGGAGGAATGCCGCGTCAGCATGACCTCCATGAGCTGGCGGTCGAGACGGCCGGGGGCGTTCGCCAGCTCCTCGATGCGGAATGCCGGGGCGATGTCGAGATAGTCCGCGATCGCGCCGTCCTGGAAGTTCAAATCGACAAGGCAGGTGGAATCGAGCTGCTTGTTGGTGCGCCCGACGATGAAGGCGGTCTGGATCGCCAGCGTCGTCGTGCCGGAGCCGCCGGCGGCGGGGAAGAACGAATAGCACACCGCGTCCTTGTTGCGGTGCTCGACCAGCGGGGTGCGGTTGAGCCGCTCGCAGGAGCGATAGATGTCGATGAACGGGCTGTCCTTCGGCAGCCAGTCGTCGACCTTGATCTGAACCAGGCGGCGGACGATCTCCTGGTCGAGGAAGCTCGAGAGCGCAATGATCGGCGTATCGACATAGCGTCCGCGCTTGATCCGCTCGAGCGCCGCCAGATCCTCCTGCGCAGCCGTCTTCAGGTCGATGAGCAGCACGCCCGGCAACGGATCGCGAAGGAGGAACGTCTCGGTATCGGACACGCGCCCTTTCACGGCTTTCAGATTGAAATGCCGCTTCTCGGCGAATCCTCTCGCCAGCAGGTCTTTTAGCTCGGTGTCCTCGGAGATGAGGAGAATATCGACCTGCTGATCACCGCGTAGCGCGCTCTGTTTGGCCATTGCATCGAGACCGGCTCCCTGACCGGCCTGAACCTTCGCCGCAGCAGCCGGGGCAGGCCGAAGTTTTTCCATCATCGCCATATTGAACCTGACTCTGCCCGTTACGCAAACATCACTAGTTGGGCCTACGCCTAATTGCCGTAGGAGGTCTGCCTCCCACGCCTAATTCTTCACCTGAGTGTTGGCCTGACTGCCCGGCCCCGCCTGGCCGGTGATCTCGGTCGTCGACAGGCCGCGCGGCGGGATCACCTTGTTCTGCTGATAGCGATCGATGGCGACCCGCGCCCGCTCGCCCTCGAGATGGATGTCGGTGTTCTTCGAATAGGGCGGCCAGGGATCGATGGTCTGCGTCGCCTTGTTGACGGCGACCGCGTCACCGGCGCCGAGGGAGACCGTGTCGCGGTGGTTGAAGTAATCGTCCTCGTAGCAGCCTTGCAGCAGCAGCGCGGCGGCGGCGAGCGTGACGGCGACGGCGGCTTTTATGGTGAAGCGCTTCATTATTTTTTCCCCTTGAAGCTTCCGCCGACCGGCGCTTCGTCCTTCCAGTCGATGATGTGGCCGGTAAAGTTGTCGGGCTTGCCGACCTCGATTTCATGCCGGCCGGCAAGGAAGAACTCCTTGTCGTTGGTCGGCACGGTCTTATCGAGCGGCGTCGCCAGCTTGCCGCCGGGCGTACGCGGATTGACCAGACGCGGCGTCACGATGATGACGAGGTCGGTCTCCTTCTTCTGCCAGGCCGCGCTGCGCAGCAGGGCGCCGATCACCGGCACGTCGCCGAGCCAGGGAAGCTGGCGTTGATTCTTGATGTTGTTGCTCTGCAGGAGCCCGGCGATGGCGAAGCTCTGGCCGTCGCGCAGCTCCACGGTGGTGGAGGCGCGGCGCACGATCAGGCTCGGGATCTCGACCTTCTCGCTGACGCGGATGAAATTGGTCGGGTCGAGCTCGCTGACCTCCGGCTCGATCTTCAGATTGATCTGGCCGCGATTGAGCACGGTCGGGGTGAAGGCGAGGCCGATACCGAATTTCTTGAACTCGACCGAGATCTTGTCGTTTTCGGCCGAGACCGGGAATGGGAACTCGCCGCCCGCGAGGAAGCTAGCCGTGTCGCCGGAGAGTGCGACGAGATTCGGCTCCGCGAGACGGCGAGCCAGCCCCTTCTCCTCGAGGGCTTTGACGAAAACGTCGGCGGTGGTGCCGCCTGCCAGGACCCGCCCGATCATGGTGCCGAACGGCACCGCATTGTTGACGAGCCCTGCCGCGGCATTGTTGACGAGGTTGTTGACGAAGTCGCCCTTGCTGTCGACGCCGACGCCGCCGCTGAAGGATTCCACGCCCGTGACCGCGGCGCCGTCCGGACCGACCACGGCCGCATTGACGCCGAGGGCGCGGGAGGCGGTGCGGTCGGCTTCGATGAAGCGGACCTCCAGCATCACCTGCTGCGGCGCTGCGACCTTCATCGCATTGGTGATCTCGTCCTCGACGGAAATCTGCTTGGCGAGCGTCACGGCGGTCTGCATGGCGACCGCATCCGGCACGACGCCGGTGAGCAGGATCTTGCCGTTCACGGACTGCACGACGACGCTGTCGAGCTCGGGATTGCTCCTGATCCGCTTGCGCAGGCCGTCGAGATCGTAGGTCACCTCGACATCGACCACGCCGAGAAGCTGCTTGGAGACGTCGAGCAGGGCGATCCGGGTCACGCCGATCTTCTTGCCCACGATGTAGATGGCGCGGTCGGTCAGAGGCACCACGTCCGCGACTTCGGCATTGCCGACCAGCGCCTCGCTGAAGGGCAGCCCGACG
>DATBIR010000253.1:0-38131 GCA_036556825.1 Beijerinckiaceae bacterium | reverse complement strand
TTGCACGACCACTGGTTACGGGAGGTATGGAGTGCTACTGTGACAACTGCTCGAGCAGGCGGGTGCGTGTGATGGACGCGATCGTCCCGGTGCTTAGAATGGCATTGACGGCTGTCGGCCGTTGCGTGCCTGCTGCGGGCTTGCCGGCAACGACCAGAAGGTGCCCGGACCGCCGCGACGCAAGAAACGTCGGGCGAGAACCGGGCCGTCGCCGCGGGATGCCAGGGTCGTAAGGCGCTGGGGTGGTGGAATGCCGGAGGGCCAGAAATCCGACGCCCCATGGCGAAGGATTTCTGGCCCAGTCAAGCCGAGCGGCTGAGGCAGGGTCACGGGGCGCCGCTCACACCTCCGCGATGATCGGGACGGGTCAGGCGATGGCGCGCAACATGGCCATGGTCACCGCCACGTCGCCGATCAGCAGCATCAGCACCGCCGCGGCGGCGATCGGAAACGGGTAGGCTTCCGCATGAAACGCCTGTGCTTCGGTCCGGCTGCAAGCCCGCTTGGAGAGATGTGACATCGGTCTGCCCTCAGGTTCGGCTCGAGGATCAAGATGCCACGGGGGCATTGCGGCCGATGTGTCGCGGCGCACATGCGGGGCTTTCTCTGGTGAACTCGGTCGGACGTGACCGCGCGCACCGGAGCGCCGCGTTGGCCGAGCCTCCGTCACAGCGCGCAAGCCGGGCGATTCCCGGCTTGCGTCTGGGCGGGGATGGGACCGCTGCGGCTTACGCCGCCTGCGGCGCGCGCTGCGTGGTGAGACCCGGCACCTCGACGCTCTTGAGGGCGAAAGCGCCGTCGCCGATCAGCGCATGCGCAAGCGCCGCCGCGGCGAGGAAGGCCGGATATTCCCAGCCGCCGTTCGGGGCATTGAACAGCCAGCCGTTCGGGGCGTGCACGGCGAGCGCGCCAAGAAGCACCGGCAGCAGGGCCACCGAGACGAGGCGGCCGTAGAAGCCGGCCAGGATGGCCAGGCCCCCGGCGATCTCGGCGAGGATGATCGGCCAGGCGAGGAAGGTCGGCAGACCGATCTTGCCGAGGAAGCCCTCGAAACCCGGCACGGTGAACACGGCGAGCTTCAGATAGGCGTGGGCGATGAACATCACGCCGAGGGCGACGCGAAGGGTGAGGGCGCCATAGGGGGCGAGGCGGTTGTCGATCATCGAAGGCATCTCCGGGACCGGGAGCGGTCCGTGTGCCGGCAGAAATGAACCTTTCCGACATGCAAGGCAATAAACAAAGGCGCAGATGATGCATTGCATTGATGCAAGCAAAGTGCCGTGGTTTCCGCTGGCTGCAGCCTTATCTGAAGGGCACGCCATCCGGCGGCAGGAGGACATCATGTCGGGCCATCACGGCATTCACCACGTCACGGCGATTTCCGGTCCGGCGCGCCGCAACCTCGATTTCTACACCGGCACGCTCGGGCTGCGCCTCGTCAAGAAGACAGTCAACTTCGACGATCCGGGCACCTACCATTTCTACTACGGCGACGAGGCCGGCCGGCCCGGTACGATCCTCACCTTCTTTCCGTGGGAGCACGCCGCGCCCGGCCGCGTCGGCATCGGCGAGACGCAGGAAACGGCGTTGCGCGTGCCCGAAGGCGCGATCGGCTACTGGGCCCAGCGTTTCATCGAGAAGGGCGTGGCGCACGACACTCCGCACAAGCGCTTCGGCGAGACCGTGCTGCCGTTCCGCGATCCGGACGGCATGCGGCTGGCGCTCGTCTCGGTACCGGCGATCGCCGGCGAGCCGGCCTGGAGCGACGGCACGATCCCGGCGGAGCACGCCGTGCGCGGTTTTCATGGCGTGACCCTGCTGCTCGGCGAGGCGGCGCCGACCGGCGCCATCCTGACCGGCGTGTTCGGCTTTGCGGAAGTCGGCCGCGAGGGCACGACCGTGCGCTTCAAGGCGGACGGGACGGTCGGCGCGATCGTCGACATCCGCGCCGCCGGTGATTTTCTGCGCGGGCGCCAGGGCGCCGGCTCGGTCCATCACATCGCCTTCCGGGCCGCCGATGACGCGGCCCAGTTGGCGATGGTGAAAAGCCTGGCCGACGCTCACGGCATCCGCACGACCGAGCAGAGGGACCGCAACTACTTCCGTTCGGTCTATTTCCGCGAGCCGGGTGGCGTGCTGTTCGAGATCGCCACCGACGTCCCCGGCTTCGCGGTCGACGAGCCTGGCGACGCGCTCGGGCAGGCGCTGAAGCTGCCGCGGTTCCTGGAGCCGCGCCGCGACCAGATCGAGGCGGTTCTGCCCGAGGTTGCGTGACCCATCGATCCTCGTCCCCGGACAGCTCCGGGGACGAGGATTCCCTTTCGCCGACACGTAAGGCCCGCGCGAGATGACCATGACCGCCACGATCGAGCTGTCCCACCTCCACCGTTTCGAGGCGGCGAGCCAGGCCGGCCGGCCGCCGCTTCTGCTGTTGCACGGCACCGGCGGCGACGAGAACGACCTGGTCGGGCTGGGCCGCATGGTGGCGCCCGGCGCGGCGCTGCTGTCGCCGCGCGGAAAGGTGCTGGAAGGCGGCATGCCGCGCTTCTTCCGGCGGCTGGCAGAAGGCGTGTTCGACGAAGCCGACGTCGTGCGCCGCGCCAGCGAGCTTGCCGATTTCATTGCCGAGGCGCGCGAGGCCTACGGCCTCGCGGCGCCGGTCGCGGTCGGCTTCTCGAACGGCGCCAACATCGCCGCCGCGGTACTGCTGCTGCGGCCCGAGGCGCTCGCCGGCGCGGCGCTGCTGCGTCCCATGGTGCCGCTCAAAAATCCGCCGCCGGCCGCCCTGGCAGGCAAGCGCGTGCTGCTGCTGTCGGGCGCCGTCGATCCGATCGTGCCGCCGGACGACGCCGCACGCCTCGCCGCGCTGCTCGAAGGGGCCGGGGCCACGGTGCAGGCACGTACGCTGCCCGGCGGCCACGGCCTCTCCCAGGCCGACGTGGCGCTGACCAGGGCCTGGATCGAACAACTCTGAAGCATGAGCCGGCAAAGTGGACACCCCGTTGCCGGCCGCACCATGCGCCACACGCACAAACGGGCAGGGTCGATCTGAAGCGACCCGCGCTCGGGAAAGGACATCGACCATGCAACTGACCGGCATCCACCACCTGACCGCCGTGACCGCCGACGCGCGCGGCAACCACGCCTTCTATACGCGCAAGCTCGGGCTGCGCCTCGTCAAGAAGACCGTGAACCAGGACGACACGTCGGCCTACCATCTGTTCTACGCCGACGGCCTTGCTTCGCCGGGCACGGACATCACCTTCTTCGACTGGCCGGTGGCGCCCGAGAAGCGCGGCACGCACAGCATCTCGCGCACGGGCTTCCGGGTGTCGGGCGCCGAGGCGCTTGCCTGGTGGCGGCGGCGCTTCGACGAGGAGGGCGTGCAGCACGGCGACATCGCCCTGCGTGACGGCCGCCTCACGCTCGACTTCGAGGATTCCGAAGGCCAGCGCCTCAGCCTCGTCGATGACGGCGGCGCCGGCGCCGCGCATCCCTGGGAGCGCAGCCCGGTGCCGGCGGCGCAGCAGATCCGCGGCCTCGGCCCGATCACCATCAGCGTGCCCGAGCTCGCGCCGACCGACGCGGTGCTGACGCATGTGATGAATATGCGCCGCGAACGCGACTACCCGACGCCCGGCAACGGCGGCTCGCAAACCCATGTCTATGCGATGGGGGAGGGCGGCCCCGCCGCCGAACTGCACGTTGCCGTCGAGCCCGGCCTGCCGGCGGTGCAGCCGGGCGCCGGCGGCGTGCACCACGTCGCCTTCCGCACCCCCGACGGCGACTACGAGGCCTGGGCGGACCGCCTGCGGCAGTTGCGCATTCCGTCGAGCGGCCCGGTCGACCGCTTCTATTTCCGCAGCCTCTATTTCCGCGAGCCGAACGGCATCCTGTTCGAGATCGCCAGCGACGGGCCGGGCTTCGCCGCCGACGAGCCGCTCGAGCATCTCGGCGAGACGCTCGCGTTGCCGCCCTTCCTCGAGCCCAAGCGCCGGCAGATCGAGGCCGGGCTGAAGCCGCTTTAGAGCATGATCCGGCGAAAGCCTGCCCCGGACCTGATCCGGGGTGGCCACCACTTCGCCGAATAAGGCTTGTCCCGGACTCGATCCGGGATCATGCGGCCCAATAGGAGCTAGAGGGGATCGCTTCAATCTGAAGCAATCCCGCTTGAGCGCATGATCCGGCCCGCATGCATCGACTCGGGGGCAATACTGCTTTGCCTTGCCGCAGCATGCCGGGCGTTGCCGCCGTGACGCCAGCCGCGCTGGCGCTTGCGCGACCTGCGGCCCGTGTTAAGCTCCAGCCGTGGTCTAGGATGAACTTGCCCCGCCCAACCCGGCGGGGCATTTTGTTACAGGCGGGCATGCCGCGGCGGGAAAATGATGCCGTCCGAGCGGTTTTGTCCGAGGCCCTTCACCTCTTTAATTGACGGCTACTTGGATTGGTGCGTAAGCGCCGGGAATGCCCCGCTACTATTTCGATCTGCACGAAGCGGATCAGTTCGTCCGCGACGATGTCGGGGTCGTTCTTCCCGATATCGAGGCGGCGCGCGACCAGGCGACGCGCGCCCTCACCGAGATCGCGCGGGATACCTTGCCGGGCACCCTCCGTCGCGAGATCGCCATCGAGGTGACGGACGAAACCAGGGCGCCGTTGCTGCGCGCCGGCCTGTCCTTCGAGCTGCGCAAGCTGGCTTGAGCTGTCCTTTGCTGAGCGCAGGCAGGCCTGCCTTGACCCGTGACGCTTGTGATGCTCGCTTGAGTTGTGCCCATGAGGGCGCCGACACATCCTGGGGCCTTCGCCCCGCAATCGCGCCGGTTAAGAATGGCGGAAATTAACGCTTTTCTTTCGATCTCCGGCCGTTAAGCTAGAGGTTGTAAGAGGCGGAGCAATCCGCCCAACCGTAGCCGCGTCTGCCGGCTTGGGGGTCGTATCGATGCGTATCAATGTGCCCGCGCGCCCGGGAAAGGGGCGCGCCGCGGTCATTTCTTTGTTTTTGCCGGTCGGCGTGGCGGCCGGCGCAAGCCCGTCGGCGGCGGCAACGCCGGCCGATGTCGTCACCACGTCTCTGGCCTTTTTCTCGCAAATCTCTCCGCTTGCCTCCATGCTGGCCGGCGGCGCCGTGGTTGCGGCGATCGGTGCCGCGGTCGTCGCGCGCCGCGACGGGCCGACCGCGGTCGGCCGGACCGTGGACGGGCTGCGCCCGCAGTCGCGCGCGGGGATGGTCAAACGGGGCGACGTGCCGCGCAGCGATATCGGCACCGTCCTTCTCCACTGGATCGTGGCGGCCGCAATGGTCGCGAGCCTGCTCACGGGCCTGCGCATCTCGGCTGATGCGCCGGACGCCGTGATCTCCAGGTTTCTCTCGCCGATCCTGCCTCAAGGCGAGGTCTGGACGGTTCATTTCACGTCCAGCCTGGCGCTGATCTTCACCACGACCGCTTACATTCTCTACATGGCGCGCGGCGGCCTGAAGCGCCGCGTGTCGCTGAAGAAGCTGCGCGTCTTCACGCTTCCGACCGCACCCAGGGTGCGCTGGGGCGCCGCCAACGTGGCGCTCTACTGGGCCTTCTACGGCGTGCTGCTCATCCTGACGGCGACCGGGATCGCGCTGTATTGGGGATTTGGCGGCTGGATCGTGGCGGTGCACGCCGTGTGCGCCTTCATCACCATCGGCTATGTGGTCGCGCATCTGGTCGTGCATTTCGGCTACGGGGGATGGCAGCAGATCCTGCGCATCTTCCGTCCGACGCGCCTCGTCCCGAACAGGGCGACACGCACGCGGCCTTTGCTGGTCGCGACCGCGATCGCCGTTCCGGCGGCTATCGCGCTCGCCTCCTACGACATCGCCACGAGGGACGTGCTCAACGTGACCACGGCCGCGCGGGCGCCCAAGCTCGACGGCGTGCTCGACGACGAGGCATGGCGCGCGGCGCGCCCGGTTTTCGTGCGCACGATGCAGGGATCCGGCCTCGGCGGAACGGGCGAATCCACGGTCGAAATCCGCGCCATCCGCGACGACAAGAACATCTACTTTGCATTCCGCTGGGAGGATCCGAGCCGCTCGCTGCGCCGCCTGCCCCTGATCAAGCGGGAGGACGGCTGGCACATTCTCGGCGACAATCCCGACACGGCCGATGTGACGACCTTCTACGAGGACAAATTCGCGATCATGTTCTCGCGTTCCGACGCCTTCGGCAACGGCGGCTCGACCCACATGGGCCCGCGCCCGCTGGCCGACAAGCCGGCGCCGTTGAATCGCCGCGGCTTCCACTACACCACCGACGGTCGCACGATCGACATGTGGCAGTGGAAGGCCTCGCGTGGCGGCCTGCTCGGCTATGTCGACGACATGTATATGAGCGCGCCGACGAAGCCGACGCAGATGGAGGCGGCCGGCCGGGGGCGCTATCAGGGTGGCTACTGGGGCGATCCCGGCCAGGCCTCTTATACGTATAATTTCAAGATCGAGCCCGGCCACAAAGGCCCCGCACCGGTCGTCCGGCTGCCGAAGGATCTGGCTGCCAACGCCGCCAGCATCGTCTCCTTCAGCGATGATCCCGACAGCATCGACGCCGAGAACGCGCGCTGGTGGATGACCCCTGACGAGAGCGTTCCGTATACGCCCGAACTCGATGCCGGGATTCCGCTCGGCACGGTGATCCCGGGCGTCATCATCCCGGGCGACAACACCGGGGATCGCGCCCACGTCCATGGCGGCGCCAAGTGGAAGGACGGCTACTGGACGCTCGAGACCACGCGCGCGCTTGCCACGGGCAGTCAATACGACATCGATTTCACGACCACCGAGCCGCTGTACGTATGGGTGTCGGTGTTCGACCACAACCAGACCCGCCACACCCGCCACATGCGGCCGGTGCGCCTCGAGACGCGCTGACCGGATCGGTTTTTCAGGAGAGCTTTGTGAAGGATCGTCCCACCCTGCTGATCAACGGCCGCAAGATCAAGGCGAGCCCGGGCGATACGCTGCTCGACGCGGGCCTCAGCAACCGGATCGTCATTCCGCACGACTGCTGCACCGGCCAGTGCTCGACGTGCCGCGTGCGCGTTTACGACGGCGAGGTCAACGACGAGGGCACGCGCGACGGGGACATGGTCCTCGCCTGCCAGGCGACGGTCAGCGGCGATGCGGTGATCGAGTTCGACGAGGTGCCTGTCGCGGCCAAACGCTCCGGCACGGTCACGGCCATCGACAGGATATCGCCCGACATCATCGAGGTGGTGGTGACCCTGTCGAAGCCCCTGACGCATCTGCCCGGGCAATATGTCAAGGTGTCGTTCGCCGGCTTTCCGGGCAGGGACTACAGCCCCACCTTCCGCGTCGACGGGACCTGCGAGCTGAACGAGCTCGTCTTCCATATCCGGGCCTGTGCGGACGGCGTGGTCTCCTCGCAGCTGGGCCGGCGCATCGGCATCGGGCACCGCGTGCGCGTGCGCGGCCCGTTCGGCAGTGCCTTCTTCCGCAAGGCGGAAGGCCGCATCGTGCTGGTCGCGACCGGCACCGGCTGGGCGCCGATCTGGTCGGTGGCGCGCGCCGCGCGCTATCACCAGCCGCAGCGCGAGATGGTGGTGGTCGTCGGCGCCCGCGACCCGCGCAACCTTTACATGCAGGAGTCGCTCGAGTGGCTGGGCGAGACCGGCGTGCAGCAGATCACGATGACCTGCACCGGCAGCCGCCCCGAGCGCTCCTCGATCAAGTCCGGGCGTCCCACGATTCATCTGCCGCGCCTGGTGGACACCGACACGGTCTTCGTGGCCGGCGCACCGGAAATGGTGTCGGCCGTCGAGTTCCTCGCCGGCGTTGCGGGGGCGGACTGCCATGCCGACCCGTTCCTCCCGGCGACACGGCGCCGCCGCCTGGGCAGCCTGATTGCCGCATGGGCGCGCCAGCACACGTCGGGCCGGATGGAAGCGGCGGCTTCGCGCGCGCAAGGATAACGACGCCGGAGCCTGGTCCGGGAAAAGTGTCCCGGACTTGATCCAGGGTGGTAGCGCTTCGCCGAGAGAAGCCTGCCTCGGACGTGATGCGGGACATGCGGATTTCATAGGAAGAAGGCCTGCCCCCGAGTTGATCCGGGGTCATGCGCCACAGAGAGGAAAAGGGAGCCGGATTGGTTCAATCCGGATCGTTCCTGATCCGCGCGGCGCCACGCGAACGCTTATCAAAATCTTAGCCGGTCCTCGTCATCCTGTTCCTCCGGGCTGCGCGCCTGCGCGCCTTAACTTTCGGAGTTGCGGGATGAAACGTCGTTTCCTGGGCGCCGTCGCGACGGCCGCCCTTCTCTGGTCTTCGCCCGGTCTCGCCGGCGGTTTCGCGGTCGTCGGAACCGGTGACGGCATGGAGATGCTTCAGGCCGTCAGCATCCTGTTCTCGAGCGAGCGGCCCGACATCCCGGTCGCGGTGCCGCCCAGCGTCGGCTCGGGCGGCGCCGTGGCAGCCGTCGGCGCGGACCGCAACGTGCTGGGCCGTGTCGCCCGTCCTCTCAAGGACGCCGAGAAGGCGCAGGGGCTCGAGACGACGCCGATCGTGCGCATTTCCTCGGCCTTTTTCGTGCATCCGAGCGCCCGCGTGCGCGCCCTGACGTCGAAGCAGGTGACGGATATCTATTCCGGCAAGATCGACAACTGGAAGCAGGTCGGCGGGCCCGATCTGAAGATCAAGGTCGTGCGCCGCGAGGAGGCTGACAGCACCCTCGGCGAGCTGCGCGCCACGATGCCCGGCTGGAAGGATCTCGCCATCACCTCGCGCTCCAAGATGGCGATGACCACCCAGGAAGCCATCGAGAGCGTCAGGGACGTCGAAGGCGCCATCGGTTTCGGGCCGTATTCGACTTCCCTTGACCAGGGCGCCACGGTCCTCACCGTCGACGGCCGTCATCCGACCAGCCCGCGCTATTACAGCGCCGTGACGCTGGCGCTGCTGCACAAGGCAGCGACGCTGACGCCCGAAGCCAGGAGCTTCGTCGCCTTCGCCCGTTCGGCCAAGGCGCAGAACCTGTTCCGTCAGATGGGCGGAGTGCCGATCGGCAAGTGAGCCGTGTTCCGCTTTCGCTCGCTACGCGCAAGGCTGATCGTCGCCATCCTGGCGACGGCGTTGGTGACGATCGGCACGTTCGTCGCGGTCATCCTGCTGCGCGCTGATCACGGGCTGGAGGAGCAGACCTCGCAGCTGTCCACGCTGTCGGAGGAAAAGCTTGCCGAGCGCCTGGACGGCGACGCACGCCTGGCGCGGGCGCGCATCCTCACGCTGCTCGACGACGTCTCGCGTCGCTTCGCAACGGTCGCGCAACGGGCCGACATCGTGCGCGCGGTGCTGTCCGCCAACACGGTGGCGATCAGCGAAATCCTGAGGCCCGCCCTCGTCTCGTCGGACGTTGACGGAGTCATCGTCGTCGACGCCAAGCTGCGCGTTCTGGGGGCCCACGATCTCGGCGTCGATATCCTCAAGGCCAACGGCAAGCTGACCCAGACCGAGCTGTTTGCACCGATCAGCGACGTCATCACCGTCAACGACCGGGAGAAGCGGCGCAACATGCGCCTGAAGATGCGGCTCGATCCGCGCACCAGCGCCGCCATCGGGGCCGCCTCGCCCAGCGGGCTCGCCGAGGTGATGATCGAGCCGGTCTTCGATGATTTCGGCGACGTCGTCGCCGCCCTGATCGGACATCGCCTGCTTAAGGCCGACGAGCCGGTGCTTGCGGAGTTCTACGCCCTGACTGGACGCAGCATCGCCGTCCTGAGCAACGACGGCTGGGTGTCCGGCGCGGGCATGCGGCCATCCCCGCGGGCGTTGCTGGGGCTGCGCGGCGAATTTTCGAGCGATTTCGCCGGCCCGGCCTACGTCTCGCGCTGCGTGGAGCTTTGGTCGGGGGCCGAGACCTGTGCCTTGGCGGCGAGGACGGAGCTCAAGCAGATCACGGATCAGCTCGTCACGGTCGGCGGCAGCCAGATCAGCGCGCTGATCCTCTGGCTGATGATCCTCGGTGCGGCGTCCGTGGCCGCCTTTGTTCTGACGTGCCTCGTGATCTCCCGCCAGATCACCTCGCCGCTGGTGCAGATCACGCGCGCGGTGTCGGCCGGCGCGCGAGGCGAATGGAACGTCCAGGTGACGGGCACGGCGCGCAGCGACGAACTCGGCGACATCGCCCGGGCCGTCGAGGTGTTCAAGGACAACGCGGTCGAGCTTCTCGCCAACAAGGCGGAGCTGGAGCGGACGCATCTGCAGCTCGACGTCGCCTTGAACAACATGACGCATGGACTGTGCATGTTCGACGCCCACGGACGGCTCATCGTGTGCAACGATCCGTTCGCGCAGATGTATGGCCTGCCGCGCGAGCTCACCCGCCGCGGCACGCCGCTGCAGGCGCTTCTCGATCACGGTTGCGCCGGAACGCAGGCGTCCGGCGTCGAGCCGGCCGCGACGGCTCCCGTCAACACGGAAGTCACGATCTTGATCCAGACGCTCGAGGACGGCCGGACGGTCTCGATCTCGCGGCAGCCGATGCCCGACGGCGGATGGGTCGCGGTGCACGAGGACATCACCGAGCGTCGCCGCGCCGAAGAGGAGATCAGGCGGCTGGCGCGCACCGACGCCTTGACCGGGTTGCCGAACCGGATGGTCTTTCGCGAAGCCTGCGAAAAGGCGCTGCGGCGCTGCACGCCGGGTCGGCCGGCCGCGGTCCTCTATCTCGACCTCGACCATTTCAAGACCATCAACGACACCCTCGGCCACCCCATGGGCGACGCCCTGTTGAAGGCGGTCGCCCAGCGCCTGCAGGATTTCGCGCGTGACGGCGACGTCGTCGCCCGGCTCGGCGGCGACGAGTTCGCCATCGTGCAGGCGCATGCGAGCGCGCGCGAGAGCGTCGGCGGCCGGGCAGGGGAGCTGATCGAGCTGCTGAGCGAGCCCTATCAGGTCAACAGCCACGAGCTCGTCATCGGCACGAGCATCGGCATCGCCATGGCGCCGCTCCACGGCAGTGACCCCGACGTGCTTCTCAAATGCGCCGACCTCGCCCTTTACAACGCCAAGGCCGGCGGCCGGCGCACGTTCCAGTTCTTCGAGCCGGCCATGGATTCGGAGCTTCAGCTTCGGCGCGGCCTCGAGAGCGATTTGCGCAACGCGTTCGCCAACGAAGAATTCACGCTGGCTTACCAGCCGATCGTGAGCCTCGGCACGGACCGCATCGTGGCCTTCGAGGCTCTGCTGCGCTGGCGCCACCCGGAGCGCGGCCCCATCCCGCCCGACAAGTTCATTCCCGTCGCGGAAGAAATCGGGCTGATCGTGCCGATCACCGAATGGGTGCTGAAGACCGCATGCGCCGAAGCCTGCCGATGGCCGCAGCACATCACCGTCGCGGTGAATCTCTCGCCCGTCCAGTTCAAGCGGCGTCAGCCGTTGTTGCCGGTCATCAATGCGCTGGCCATCTCCGGTCTGCCGGCGAGCCGGCTCGAGGTCGAATTGACCGAGTCCGTCTTCCTGCAGGCCGAGAAATCGACCGTCGACGCCCTGCATGAGCTGCGCAGCTTCGGCGTACGCGTCGCCATGGACGATTTCGGTACCGGATATTCGGCCCTGAGCTATCTCCGGACGTTCCCGTTCGACAAGATCAAGATCGATCGCTCTTTCATAACGGGCCTCGGCCAGCCCGATTCCGAGGCCATCGTCGAGCTGATCGCCAACCTCGGCGCCAGGCTCAACATGACCACGGTCGCCGAGGGCGTGGAAACCCCCGAGCAGCTGAGCCGCCTGCGCGAGCTCGGCTGCAGCGCCGCCCAAGGCTACCTGTTCAGCCGGCCGGTCCCGGGCGCCGAGGTGCCCGGCCTGCTCGCCGCGAACGGATTGCGCGAACAGGCGGCCTGAGGGGTGAGTGGCGGATCGGGCGAACAGCGAATAGCGAAAACAGAGCTGCGCAGCGCGCGGGAAAGCCATACAACACGCTACCGCCTCCGGGTTGCTGGCCGCTGATCGCCATTGGCCATGATCACGAAACCATCGAATTCGCAAGGCAACCTGCGCGCGGTGCCGCGCGGCGTATGGGCCCTCGGCTTCGTCAGCCTGTTCATGGACGTCTCCTCGGAGATGATCCATGCCCTGCTGCCCGTCTATCTCGTCGCCGTGCTCGGCACGTCGGTGATGACCGTTGGCCTGATCGAGGGCGCGGCCGAGGCGACGGCGCAGATCGTCAAGGTGTTCTCGGGCGCGCTGAGCGACCGTCTCGGCCGCCGCAAGCTGCTCGCCGTGATCGGCTACGGGCTCGGCGCAGTCTCGAAGCCATTGTTCCCGCTCGCCGGCGGACCGGGGTCGATCTTCGCGGCGCGCTTCATCGACCGCATCGGCAAAGGCATCCGCGGCGCGCCGCGCGATGCGCTCGTTGCCGACCTCACGCCGCCGCCCTTGCGTGGCGCCGCTTTCGGGCTGCGCCAGTCGCTCGACACCGTCGGGGCCTTCGCGGGGCCGCTGCTCGCCGTCGCCCTGATGGCGCTGTCGGGCGACGATTACCGCCTCGTCTTCTGGGTCGCGGTCGTGCCGGCCTTTGTCGCCGTCGCACTGCTGGTCTTCGTCGTCCAGGAGCCAGGCCGGGATCGGCGGACGGCCGAAGGCGCGCCTTCGGAGCCGTTGCGCTTCGGTGACCTCGCCCGGCTCGGCGCGGCTTACTGGAGCCTCGTCGCCGTCTATGCCGTGTTCACGCTCGCCCGGCTGACGGAGGCGCTTCTCGTGCTGCGCGCCACGAGCCTCGGCCTCGCCGTTGCCCTTGTTCCGCTCGTGCTCGTCGTGATGAACATTGTCTACGCCCTGTCGTCCTATCCCGCTGGTGCGCTCTCGGACCGGTTCGGCCGCCGCGGCCTGCTCGCCGCCGGTCTCGCGGTGCTCGCCGCTGCGGACGTGATCCTCGCATTCTCCTCCGGTCCTGAGGCGGCGCTGCTCGGCGCCGCCGCGTGGGGGTTGCATATGGGTCTCACCCAGGGCGTGTTCGCAGCTCTCGTCGCCGACGCCGCGCCGACCGACCGGCGCGGCACCGCCTTCGGCGTATTCAACCTCGCCGGCGGCCTCGCGACGCTCGCCGCCGGAATCGGCGCCGGCCTCGTGTGGGACCGCTTCGGCGCGCCCGTGACATTCCTGGCTGGCGGGGCACTGGCGCTGCTCGCGGCCGTGATGCTGCACGTCCTCGTGAGACATTCGCGTCACCATTGACGTGACTGCCGCGCGCTCCCTGGCCTTGCGTGAGGACGGCGCCTTTCACATCCGGGGGAAGCAATCCCCCGCGTCGCTCTCCGCCACGAGGCGGTGGCGCGCTCACGGCGCGCTCGCAGCCGCCCAGAAAGCTGGCAGCTGAGGCGGTGCTCGACAGCCCCTGCGGCGCGGCCGGCCAATGAAGGACATTCCGGGACTCTTCGGGAAAGCCCTTGCGCTCCCATGGCGGCCCGTTATCGTTTCACGACGGCAGCGCAGGAAGAGGACGCTGCCGCGTTGCGCTCTGCGCAATACGCAATAGGGGGGATCGACTTTTTCGGGCGCCTGGCGGTTGACACGCGCGCATCTGGAAGGTCGCGACAGGGACAGGGGCGTGAGGACATTTCGCTTGGCTGCGTCGGCCGAAATCACGCCAACCCGGTCGGAGCTTCGATGACGTCGGTTCCGACGGCCGGCAGCATTCGCGGATCGCTGGACGGCTCACGGCTCGCGACGTGGTTCCGCGACCATTGGATCAGCTTAGGCGCGGCCGCCGTCCTGGTCTGGATCGTGATCGTCCCGCTGGCCTATCTCATCGTCTTCAGCTTCCGCTCCGGCACTGCGGCGGCCCCCGGCGACTGGACGCTTGCCAATTATGCGTTCGTCTACACCAGCAGCCTGACGCGCGAGGCGCTCGGCAACACGCTGATCTACACGACGATGGTCGCCACGCTCAGCATGGCAATCGCCGGCGGCCTGGCGTGGCTCGTCGAGCGCACGGACATGCCCTACCGCAGCGCCGCCTGGGTGATGATCCTCCTGCCGATCGCCATGCCCGGCATGCTCTCCTCCATGGCCTGGATCCTGCTCCTCGGGCCCCGCACCGGCCTCATCAACGTCGTCCTGCGCTGGTGCCTTGCGCCGTTCGGCTACGATGCGCCGTCCGGTCCCATCAACATCTACAGCCTGGAAGGAATGATCTTCGTCGAAAGCGTGCGCGGCAGCACGACGCTGTTCCTGATGCTCGTGGCCGGCTTCCGCCTGATGGATCCGGCGCTCGAGGAAGCCGCCTCGATGTCCGGCGCGCGCACGGGCTACACGCTTCGCAAGGTCACCCTGCCGCTCATGCTGCCGATGCTTCTGGCGACGTGGATGTACTCGTTCATCGGCACGCTCGACGATTTCGAGACGCCGCTTCTCCTCGGCCTTCCGGCGCAGATCTATCTGCTTCCGACCGTCATCTACTTCACGGCCTATCTCAGCCAGAGCTGGGGCCTCGCGGCGGCCTACGCCACGATCTTCCTGCTCATTTCGGTGGTCCTGGTCGTTCTCTACCATCGCGTCGTGCTGCGCCGCAGCGGCCAGTTCGCGACCGTCACGGGCAAAGCCTTCCGGCCGCGGCAGATCGAGCTCGGCAGAATGCGCTGGCCGGCCTTGGCGCTCGTGATCGCCTACTTCGTCCTGGCGGTGCTGCTGCCCCTGCTGATCCTGCTTCTGGCTTCCCTGCTGCCCTTTTACCGGGTGCCATCGCTGGACATGTTCGGCGAGCTGACCCTCGCCAATTACCGGGAGCTGTTCGCCAACGCGCGCGTCCTGCGGGCCGCGGGCAATTCGCTCTGGGTGGCGTTCTGGGTGGCGAGCGGAACCATGGTGCTGGCTTTCCTGCTCGCCTGGGTGATCGTCCGGCAGCGCGTGCCCGGCCGGATCCTGCTCGATTCGATCGCCTTCATCCCGCACGCCATTCCGGCGGTGGTCGTGGCCGTGGCCATGATCATGTTCTACCTGTCGCCGGCGATGCGTTGGACTGGTCTCTATGGCGGTTTCGTCGTGCTTTCGCTGGCGCTGGTGACCCGCTTCATCGCCTTCGCCAGCCGGACGTCGAACGCGGCGATGACCCAGATCGAAGCATCGCTCGAGGAGGCGGCTTATGTGAGCGGCGCGCGCAAGGCACGCGTGCTCGCGCGCATCCTGTTTCCACTGCTCTTGCCGACATTCGTCGCCGGATGGATATTCGTCGCGGCGAATGCCTTCCGCAACCTCAACGTATCGCTGCTCTTGTCGACGCCGCAGAACGAGCTGATCTCCGTCACGCTCTACGACTACTGGGAGCGTCAGGCGGACTTCTCGATGGCGTCGACGCTCGGGGTGGTCCTCGTCGTCGGACTCGCCCTGCTCACAATTCTGGCCAGACAGATGATCGCGCGAGGCTACTCCGGCAATGGATAGAGCATTTTCCGGCGAAAGCCTGCCCCCGGACTTGATCCGGGGGTGGGTCCGGTTCGCCGAAGAAAATGCGTCTTTGGAAAAAGCTGGAGCCGTTTCCACATGGGTGGAACGGCTCCAGCCCGACTGCAACGAGACGCCACAATAATCGAGGGAGGTTGGCAATGAATGCGTTGAAATGCCTGCTGATGGCCGCCTGCAGCGCAGCGCTGTTGGTCCCCGTCGCCAGCCACGGCGCGGAAAAGAACGCGGCCGGCTTCACCAGCTACGCCAGTCACGACGACCTCGTGAAGGCGGCCCGGGCGGAATCCGGAACGCTCAGCGTGACCTTCGCGCAGACGCAGGCCGCCGTCGACGAGATCGTCAAGCTGTTCACGTCGAAATACAGCTTTGCCAAGGCGGTCGGACAGGAGATCGGCAATTCCGATGCCCGGCTGCTGCTCGAGCTCAAGGCCGGAACCCATAAGAGCGACGTCGTGCACCTCGAGGAGGAACTCGGCCTCGCCAACTACTACCCGCATTTGTACAAGATGGACTTCCTCGGCATGGCCGAGAAGAACGTCGTCGACCTGCCGGCCAAGATGATCAATCCGAAGCAGGCGAATGTGGTCGCTCTCGGCAGCGCGCTGGCCGCGGTATCGTACAACGCCAAGGCCCTGCCGGCCGACCTCGTTCCCAAATCCTACGAGGACCTGCTCAATCCCAAGCTGAAGAACAGCGGTCTGCTCTGGGTCGACGTCTCGCAGGCATCGGGCCTTGCCGCGCTCTTCGTCGTCTGGGGCAAGGACAAGGTCATCGACTACACGACCAAGCTCGCCGAGCAGCGGCCGGTATGGACGACCGGCGCCACGCGGTCGATGACGGCCATGGCCGCCGGCGAATACGCCATCGGCTCGCTCAACCACTACCATTCGCTGATCAGGATCCGGGAGCAGCGCAAGGCCCCGCATCTGCAGGCGGTGCTGCTCGAGCCCGTGCCGGTCCGGCTCAACAACATCCTGGGCATCAACGAAAAGACGGCCATGCCGGCAACGGCGGCCTTGTTCATCGAGTTCCTGGCGACCGACAAGGTTCAGGAGATTTTCGACAAGGCAGGCCCCGTCAAGGCTTCGGTGTTCAAATCCGGCTCGCTGCCGAACAAGCTGGTCGAAGGCAAGAAGATCGCCTTCATCGGCTGGGACGACGTCGACGAGATCGAGCCGCTGCAGAAGCGGATCTTCGAGTCGTGGAAGTTCCCGGTCGCCACCAAGTGACCGCTCTCCCGTTGAATGAGGTGCGCGGATCGGCAAGGCCGGTCCGTCCCGGGCAGCTCACGGTCAGGAACCTCGAAAAGGCGTTCGCGTCGCGCCAGGAAGTCGTCCGGGTGATCAGGGACGTCTCGTTCTCGATCGAGCCGGGGCAGTTCTTCACCTTGCTCGGCCCGTCGGGCTGCGGAAAGAGCACGACCCTGCGCTGCATCGCAGGTCTGGAACGCGCCGATCGCGGCTGCATCGCCGTGGGCGGCCGCGTGCTCGCCGATTCCGAAACGGGCGCATTCGTGTCGGCGTCGGACCGCGACTTCGGCATGGTGTTCCAGAGCTACGCGATCTGGCCGCACATGACCGTGTCGCAGAACGTGGCTTTCCCGCTCCACGCCAACCGCCGTCGCCACCGGCTGTCACGCAAGGAGATCGCCGGCCGCGTCGAGGAGGCGCTCGCCATGGTGCGGCTGGACCAGCTCGGCGGCCGCATCGCCACGAAGCTGTCCGGCGGCCAGCAGCAGCGGCTCGCCCTGGCGCGCGCCCTGATCACGCGCCCCGAGCTGCTGCTGCTCGACGAGCCCTTGTCCAATCTCGACGCCGGCTTGCGCGACCATATGCGCAGCGAGCTGCGGGCGATGCAGCTGCGGACCGGCGTGACGACGCTTTACGTGACGCACGACCAGGCCGAGGCATTCAGCAT
Organism: Beijerinckiaceae bacterium; assembly: GCA_036556825.1. GTDB lineage: Bacteria > Pseudomonadota > Alphaproteobacteria > Rhizobiales > Beijerinckiaceae > JAJKJG01. The sequence goes on along the minus strand of DATBIR010000253.1, from coordinate 20,769 downwards.
GTCGGACGTCATCGCCGTGATGGATTCGGGGGTGCTGATCCAGCAGGGCGCCCCGCGCGACATCTACTGGCGCCCCAGCACCGCCTTCGTCGCCACCTTCGTCGGGCGGACAAACCTGCTTGCGATCACGCGGCCGCCGCCGCAACCCGCGGCGGGCGTCGTTTCCGTCGAGACCAGCATTGGACCGATCCTCGTGAAGGCCGAAAGCAATCGGCAGATCGGCCTCGCCGATTCGATCGTCATCCGGCCCGAGGACTTGCAGATTTCGGCCGAGGCGCCGCCCGCCGGACGCGCGAACGTGTTTGTCGGGCGCGTGCGCCGGCCCATGTTCCTCGGCGTGAATGTCGAGCTGGAGATCGACATCGGCGGCGAGGTCCTGATGAGTCAGCAGCACCCGCGGCTCGAATTCGCTCCGGGAGACGAGGTCTATGTGGAGCTGCCGGTCGACCGCTGCGTCGTCGTCTCCGGCGCCGCCGCGGGGGTGGGGGCTCACATTCGCGGCGCGCCGGCCGGGCAGGCGACGTTGGACAGGGACGCAGCCGAATAATTTTGGGGCCGCATGATCTTTTCGGCGAAGTGGCGTCCGCTTCAGGATCATGCTCTGGAAAGGGAACCGACAGTGAAATTCGCGACCTTGCGCACGGGGCAGGTGGTGGCCCTGACGAAAGACGGCTATCGCCGCGTCGATGCGGCGTCGATGATCGAGGTGATCGAGACTTATCCGTCCGGGCTGACCCTCGTCGGCGACCCGATCGAGCTGCCCGAGACGCTGGCGCCGCCCGTCGCAAAACCGTCGAAAATCTGGGCCGCGGCCGGCAACTATCATCGCGGCGTCCATGCCAAGGACCCGGACGGCAAGAGCGGTCGCGGCGAGGCGACGACCCTGACGAAGGAGGAGCTCCTCCACTCGATCTTCCTGAAGCCGCCGTCGGCGCTCATCGGACCCGGCGACAGCATCGTTATCCCGCCGGGAGCCGGAGGCGTCTTTCCCGAAGTCGAGCTCTGCATCGTCATCGGCAGGCGCTGCCGCGGGCTCACGGTCGACGAGGCGCCCTCGGCGATCTTCGGCTATTCGATTCTGCTCGATGTCACCGCGCGCAACTACGGCCCGACGCAATCGGGCAGGACGATGCGCTGCATCCGCAAGGGCTACGACACCTTCGCGCCGTTCGGGCCGGGCATCACCACGCGCGATGAAATCCCGCATCCGGACCGGCTGCAGATGAATCTGTGGGTGAACGGCGAGCTGCGCCAGAGCGCCACCACCGAAACCATGATCAACGGCGTCTACGAGCTGGTGAGCTTCCTGTCCAAGGTGTGCACACTCGAGCCGGGCGATCTGATCTCGACCGGAACCCCGGACTCGCCCGTGCATCAGCAACGGCTGGTGGCCGGCGACACGCTGGTCGCCGAGATCGAAGGCATCGGCCGGATGAAGCTCGGCATCCGGGAAGCGTGAGGCCCGCTGCTCCATTTCACGTTTCGTCGGCGATTTGTCGCGCCTCCTGTGATCCTGTGATGGGGGCGGCGATCCACCTTCACCGGCCGAATGCCGGAGTCATTCCCGCGGAAACAGGTGGCGGTAGGGCTCCGCCTCGGCGGCGGCGCGCGCGAAGGACGGGCGCTGCATCAGGCGGTCGAGATAGGCGGCGGCGTGCCTGTGCGCGGCGCGAAGCGGCATCACCTCGTTGGCGTAATACAGCGCCGGCGCGGCGGCGCAGTCGGCCATGGTGAAGACATCCCCCACCGCCCAGGTCTTGCCGGCCATCTCGCCATCGACGATGTCGCAGGCCGTGCGCAGCAGCGCCGTGGCCTGCTCGACACCGATCGTGTCGCGCTGTGCGAGTGGGCGCAGGCGATCGGTGACGATCTTCTGCATCGGCACGTCGACCGACAGGTCGTAGAAGCGGTCCCACAGGCGCGTCTGCAGCGCCAGTTCGGGATCGGCCGGGACGAGCTGCGTGCGGCCGGGGTGATGCTGCGCCAGATACTCGATGATGATCGTCGATTCCGGGATGGTGCGGCCGCGCGCCTCGTCGCGCAGCACCGGGAACTTGCCGATCGGCCAGATCTTCAGGAACGCCGCGCGCGAGGCCGCGTCGCCGAGGTCGACGAGGTGCGGCGTGAACGGCGTGCCGTTCTCGTAGAGCGCCGTCAGCACCTTCTGGCAGAAGGACGACAGCGGATGGAAATAGAGCGTGAGCGACATGCCGGCCTCCTCGCGTCGCATGCTTCTGCCAAACAGATTGCAAAATACAACCAGTTGCGCAACAGGAGCGGATCGCTAGATTCCACTATTTTGGTGACGACCCCTGATGAGGATCACCCTAGATTCCACTATTTTGGTGATGGTCCCGATGCGCGACGAACACCGGTCCGGCTGCCCGATCAACCTGACGCTGGAGGTGCTCGGCGACCGATGGAGCCTCTTGATCATCCGCGACATGATCTTCGGCAACCGCCGCCATTTCCGCGAGCTGCTGTCGCGGTCGGAGGAGGGCATCTCGTCGAACATCCTGGCCGACCGGCTGAAAACCCTGGTCGCGCAGGGCGTCATGACCAGGGCCGACGATCCCAGCCACAGGCAGAAGGCGCTCTACAGCCTCACCGAGCGCGGCATCCAGCTGCTGCCGGTCCTCGCCCATATGGCGGCCTGGGGCCGCCGCCACCTGCCGGTCACCGAGGAGCTCGGCATCCGCGCCCGGCTGCTCGAGGAGGGCGGCCCCGGGATGTGGGCGGAGTTCATAGACGAGCTGCGCGTCACTCATCTCGGCGCGCCGCACCGGCGCCGCTCCGGCGCGTCCGTCGGCGAGCGGTTGCAGGCGGCCTATGCGGCCGTGGCCAAGAGGGCGCCGGCCGCACGGCGGGCGCAAAGAAAGGGCCCCGCGTGATACGCGACGCGCGCGGCCAGGAGAGCGCAGCGAAGGAATGGTGCAGCTGCTCCGCCGCCGCGATTTAGGCCGGCTTCGTTGACACGCGTGTGAGGAGGGACCTTCCCCGTCATGCAGGTAACGGCGGCCCGCTCTGAGCCGGGCCCGTCACGGCCGGCCGCTCGGCCGCGGCCTTCAGGTTGGCGAGCCCGGCCTCGAAGTCCTTGCCGACCATGCGGTCCATGTTCATGAACACGTGCATGACCTTGCCGATATAGGGCAGGGGGCCGTGCATGGCCCAGGTGACGAGCGTCGCGTCGCCTTGCGGCGCCAGCGTGAAGGCGGCGATGTTGTGCGCCTCGAAGGGTTTTAGGAAGTCCAGCTTGATGGTGAGCGCGCGCGGCGGCACCGCGTCGACGATCTCCATGCGACCCTTGCCGACCTTCTTGTTGCCTTCCCATTCGTAGACGGCGCCAGCGCCGGCCGGTGCGCCGCCGTAGCTCCGCTTCAGCGCCGGATCCATCTTCTCCCACGGCGACCATGACGTCCAATTGCGGAAGTCGTTGATGAGGGCGAAGATCCTGTCCGGCGGCGCCTTGATCGTGACGGCGCGTTCGATCCGGAACGTGTCGGGCTTTCGCGACGCGAGCACGAGAACGGCCGCGATGGCGACGAGCAGGATGATGACGATCGTGGTCATGCTTCCCCCGGGCGGTGGTGAACGACGGGGCGACGCGAGCCGAACGGGTCCGCGTCGCCGCGCGCGGGCCCGCCGACGATATCACTCTACCGCAGTTACCGCTTGCGGCGGTAATGCCCCGTCATGAACTCGTTCCACGTGCCGTCGGGGCCGCGCACGCGCGAGCGCAGCACGCGGTGGTCGTCGCTCCTGATCTCGACGATGTCCTGGTAGGCCGCCATGGTGCCGTCGCCGGAAAAGCTCGGGCCTTCGGCGTCGAGCGTGAGCACGTTCGTGGCCGGGTCGAGGGCGCCCTCGTAGATCCACAGATGCGTCATCATCGATCCAACGAAGGTGCCGACGAAGCGCTGCTTCTGCGGGTCGTAGCCGATGGTGATCAGGGTCGTGGCCGGGCCGCCGCCCGGCATCTCGCCGGATCCCTCGGCGACGACCCACAGGCCGCCCACCGAGCGCACGCTTTCCGATCCGCTGCTCTGCATCGGCGGCTGACCGGGCCCCATGATGCATTCGTGCTCGTAGGTCCATTCGCCGACCATGCGGCTCAGCCAGGCATGCTCCTGCTGCGGCTTGGCCGCCATGCAGGGCATCTCGGCCTCGCTCGCGTCCTGGCGCAGCTGTGTGTTGGTGGCGTCCATGATGCGTCTCCCTTGTGTTGATGGATCATCGTAGCAGACGGGTCACGGCGTGCCGGCGAGCGACCAGGACACGCCGAACGGATCGCGCAGCTGGCCGTAGCGGTCGCCCCAGAACATCACCTGCAGCGGCAGCACGATCTCGGCGCCGGCTTCGACCGCCCGCCGCCACCACGCCTCGACGTCGTCGACCTGCAGGTGCAGCGTGAAGGCCTGCGGCTCCTGCAACGGATGGCCGTGCTCCGGATAAGCATCGCTCAGCATCACCGAGCCGCCGTTGATGTAGAGGTGGACGTGCATGGTTCGGCCCTGCGCGTCGGGCGGATGCACGGCCGCTTCCTCGGCCCCGAACGCCTTCTTGTAGAATGCGGCCGCCCGGATGGCCCCGTCGACATTGAGGTAGGGCGCCACCCCTCCGCGAACCTCGGGGTGGGCGGCGGCGTCGGTCTGTCTGGCGGTTGCAGATGCAGTCATGATGCGTCCCCCTTTTGTGCTTCGTGGTCGCCCCGGATCCCAGCCCCTCCATTCCGGAAGCGGCGCCCCAAGGACGGGCAGGCCTCCCGTCGGCCGACAAGGAACCCGGAAAAATTTTCTGCCTCGACAAGGCGAGTCTGCCCGGAATCAAGCCGGTTGTGGGGCGGCGCAGCAATCGTGATCGAACCCGCCCGTCCCATATTCGTCATGCAGGCGCACCCAGCTCATGATGGCGGTCTCGTTGCGGCCTTTGGGCACGAGGTCGAGCCAGTTGAACGCTCCGACCAGGAGCTCGCAGCCGCGCGTATAGGCCGAATAGGTGTGATGGACCTGGCCGGCCGCGTCCCTGGCGAACACGCTCACGCCGGGCAGATCCGGCGATGCATAGGCGGTTGTTCCGTAATTGTAGCCCGTGTCACCGGTGGCGATCTGCTCGTCGGTGAAGGACACGCCGTAATCGTAATTGAAGTCGCTGCCCGCGGACGACACCCAGCGGAAGCGCCAGCCCATGCGCTTCCTGACCGCCTCGATGCGGGCGAGCGGCGCCCGCGACACCGCCGCGAAGGACAGGTCGGCCTGCTCGAAATGCATGCGCGCCGCGTCGATGTGATCGGCCACAAAGGCGCAGCCGTCGCAGATGTGGTCCGAACCGGGCGCCAGCATGAAGTGGTAGATGGCGAGCTGGCTGCGGCCGGCGAACAGGTCGGCGAGCGTCGCGCGGCCTTCGGGCGCGTCGAAGCCGTAGGCCTTGTCGACCTTCACCCAGGGCAGCGCGCGCCGTTCGGCGCTGAGCCGGTCGCGCTGGCGGGTGAGCTCCTTCTCCCTGGCGAGAAGCGCCTTGCGCGCAACCAGCCACTCCTCTCGCGAGACGACGGCGTGCGGCTCCATGATGTCCTCCGTTGGTCGGCGATCACAGGACGAAGGCCGTCACGGCGTGCCGACAGGGTGCCGCAAGTATTTTACGCGCTTCCCTCCGCGAGAGGGTGGGCGGCGGCGCTGTCCGCGATCAGCCGGTCGAGATGCATGCGGATATGGGCGGCTTCCGCGGCCGTGTGGGCGAGCGCGATGGCGCGGTCGAAGGCGACGCGCGCCTCGGCGTTGCGCCCGAGCTGCATCAGGAAGGCGCCCTTGGCGCCGAAGAAATGGAAATAGCCGGACAGCCGCGGCGCCAGCGGCTCGATCATCGCCAGCGCCGCCGCCGGGCCGCGCACCTTGGCGACCGCCACGGCCCGATTGAGCGTGACGACGGGCGAGGGCTGCATCCGCTCCAGCGTCGCATACAAGAGGTCGATCTGCGCCCAGTCGGTATCGCCCGCCGATGCGGCGCCGGCATGCGTCGCGGCGATCGCCGCCTGCACCTGGTAGGGGCCGGGGCGGCGGTGGCGCACGGCCTTGTCGATCAGCGCCAGCCCTTCGGTGATGAGCTTGCGGTCCCAGCGGCTTCGGTCCTGCTCCTCGAGCAGAACGAGGCTGCCCTGCGCATCGAGCCGCGCCGGCGCGCGCGCGTGCTGCAGCACGAGGAGGGCGGTCAGGCCCATGATCTCGGGCTCGCCCGGAAACAGCCGCAGCAGCAGGCGCGCCAGCCGGATCGCCTCTTCGCACAACGGCGCCCGCAGCGGCGCCTCGCCGCCGCTCGCCGCATATCCTTCGTTGAACAACAGGTAGATCATCGCCGCCACGGCGGCGAGCCGCTCGGCGCGCTCGACGGCCCCGGGCGCCTCGAACGGGACCTCGGCGTCGGCGACGCGCCCCTTGGCGCGGGTGATGCGCTGCTCCATGGCGCTGTCGCCGACCAGGAAGGCCCGCGCGATCTCGTGCACGCTGAGGCCGCACACGATGCGCAGCGCCAGCGCGATCTGCTGCGTCGCCGGCAGGTCGGGATGGCAGCAGATGAACAACAGGCGCAGCACGTCGTCGCGGTAGTCGGCGTTGTCGAGCCGCTCGGCGAGATCGCTTTCCACGTCCTCGAGGTCGGAGATCGTCTCCTCGGGCGGCAGCGCCTGCTGCTTGCTTCGCCGCCGCACGTGATCGATGGCGACGTTGCGGCCGACGAAGATCAGCCACGCGGCGGGATCGCGCGGTGGGCCGTTGCGCGGCCACGTCTTGAGGGCCCGCAGGCACGCTTCCTGGAACGCCTCCTCGGCGGTGTCGAGATCGCGGAAATAGCGCAGGAGCGCGCCGAGCGCCTGCGGACGCGCCGAGGTGATGGCGGCGTTGATCCAGGCGAGATCGCTCACGGCTGCCTCACCCGGTCGCGCCTTCGGCGCGGCGCGATGTCTCCCGGGCGCGATCATCGCTCCCGGGCAGGAACAGCGAGATCGGCCGCAGCTCGTACGCGCCGCCGGGATTGGCGCGGGTCAGCGCGCGCGCCACCTCGAGGCCTTCCTCGAGGTTGGCGACGTCGATGATGTAGAAGCCGAGAAGCTGCTCCTTGGTTTCGGCGTAAGGACCGTCGAGGACGAGGTCCTGAGTCTTGCGCAGCGTGGTCGCCGCCGTGGTCGGCAGGAGCCGCGCCGCAGGCCCGAGCTTGCCCTCTCTCTTCAGCTTCTGGTGCACGACGTCGAGACGCGCCATGACGGCGTCGTCCTCCTCCTTGGTCCAGGAGCCGACGACCTTCTCGTCATTGTAGCAGAGGATGGCGTAAAGCATCGTCAACTTCCTCATGAATTCAAAATCTTAGCTGGACGGGTGAGCCCGCGATCCTAACCGTAATCCCCACGTGGGCAAGCCGGGCCCTGCCAGCCCAGCCGTCTGCCAGCCCAGTCGTCACGATCACAGGACGAACGGCATTGCGCGGTCCCGACAAGACACTTGCGCAACTTTTCGCGCGCCGCTGCTTGCGAGGTTTCCCTCGCCGCGGGTGAAGCGTTCATGACACAGGTGCCGAACACACCTGTTCGCGGTAATCTCATGCGTCGGCCGGAGGTCAGTCGATGCGCTTGCCAGCTGCGATCCTTGCGCTCGTCCTCGCTCCCGCCGCCGCTGCGCTCGCCCAGCCCCGCGGATTGACGTTCGCCATGCTGTCCGGCGCGTGGAGCGGCACGGGAAGCGTGACGCTGTCCTCCGGAAACGTCGAGCGCATCCGCTGCCGCGCGAGCTACGAGGTGGTTCCCAGCGGCAACGCGTTTCAGCAGAAGCTCCGCTGCACCAGCGACAGCTACGACTTCAATCTGCAGGCGAGCGTGGTTCGCACCGGCGCCGATGCCGTCTCCGGGACCTGGACCGAAGTCACGCGCAACGCCAACGGCAGCATCTCGGGCCGGATCAGCGGCAGTTCCATCAATGCGAACATCCAGGGCCCGGCCTTTTCGGCGTCCTTCGGTATGACCATCCAGGCGGATCGCCAGACCGTCAGCATCCGCTCGCAAGGCGCCGAACTCTCGTCGATCTCGATCACATTGAGGCGAGGGGCAGGATAGGCCCCATGGAGACCAGAGCCCGTTACGCCACCATTGGCGTGTTCGCCCTCGCCGTTGTCGCCGCCGCCTTCGGATTCATGTACTGGCTCCGGGGCGTGGGAGGTCCGGACAAGGTTTTCTATCGGATTCGCTTCGAAGGACCGGTCGCCGGACTGACGACAGGCGCCCCGGTCACATTCAACGGCGTGCCGGTCGGCGAGGTCACCGAGCTCAGCCTCGACAGGGATGACCCGAACCGCACGACCGTGATGGCTGCGGTCGCGCGCGGCGCGCCGGTCCGGAGCGACAGCAGGATTGGCATCGAGACACAAGGCTTTCTCGGGACGCCAACCCTTGCATTGTCCGGGGGCTCCGGTGCTCCGCTCGCGCAGTCCGGCACCACACCTGCCGTGATCGACGCCGGTGACGCGCCGCAGGACCTCGCCACGGCGGTGCGCGGCGCGCTCCGTCGCTTTGACAACCTGGTTGGCGACAACGCCGCAGATATCCGCGAGACCGTGGGCAACCTGAGAACCTTCACCGGGGTGTTGGCGCGGAACTCCGACCGGATCGAGGGCATCCTGGCGAGTTTGGAAAAGCTCGGGGGCGGCTCTGGCCAGCCCCCGGCGCAAGTCTACGAGTTGACGGCACCGGCGGCGCGCCTGGCGTCCGTTCCGGACGCGCAGCTCTCCGTGGCCGAGCCGACCGGCATTGTCGCGCTCGATACGCAGAAAATCCTGCTCCGCTCCCGTGACGGCGTCACGCATCCGGCCCAGGGCGGGCAGTGGGCCGACACCATACCCAAGCTGCTGCAAGCCAAGATCGTTCAGACCTTCGAGAATGCCGACTACATGCGCGCCGTGCGCGCCGGCGACAATTTCTCGTCCGATCGTCAACTGCTGCTTGACTTGCGCAGATTCGACGTTGCGGAGGAGCCCGAACACCTGGCGCATGTCGAGTTCACCGCCAGGATCGTCGCTGACGGCAAGGTCGCCGAAGGGCGAAAATTCCACGCCACCGCGGCGGTGACGGGCGATGATGCCGCGTCGGCGGCATCCGCATTGAACCTTGCATTCGCCAGCGTCGCGGTTGATCTCGTGACGTGGGCCGCTGCCGCCGCATCCGCGCCGGATCTTCAGCCTCCCGCGACCTCGGCCGTGCAACCGAACCCGGCCGAGCCGCGCTGACCGGATCCCGGAAGCACCCGAGGTCGGTGCAGCCTCGTTACTCAGCTGCCGATCCTGCCGCCGCCGCGCTTGGTGATGGCGAGAATCGATGGTCGTGGCGGCATGTCGTCCTGGAAATCCGGCCAGCGCGAGGCAGGATCCTCGAAGGTGGCTGTGCGCCCGAATGGCGGCCAGTCCTCGCCGCCGCGTCCCGGGTGTTGCACGGCGACGAACAGTGTTTGGCTGTCAGGGGTGAAGCACGGTCCCGTCGCCTCGCCGCCAACCGGGGAGCGGAAGAAGTGTTTGGAGGTCGCGCGGGCCGTGCCGCTCGTCATGACGGCCCACAGCCCGTCGGCGCGCTTGGTAAAGCTATGCGAGTTGCCGTCCGTCGCCACCCAGAGGTGTCCGTCGCCGTCGATGGCGAAGTTGTCGGGATTGGCGAACCAGCCGTTGCTGGTGGTCGATGGCGAGAAGGTGCCTCCAGTTTCCGGATCGGCGGGATCGCCGCACTTGAGCAGGATGTCCCAGCGGAACGTGACGGCGGCGTGGTCGCCGCCGTCCGGCATCATCTCGAGAATATGCCCGTATTTGTTGTCGGCGCGCGGATTGGCGGCATCGACCTGCTCGGGCTTGCGATTCTCGTTTTTGGTGAGCGCCACGTAAACCTTGCCGCTTTTCGGGTCGGCCTCGATGTCTTCCGGGCGGTCCATCTTGGTGGCCCCGGCAACCTCGGCGGCGCGCCGGGCGTCGATCAGCACGTCTGCCTGTGAGCGAAAGCCGTTCTCGGGCGTCAGCTTGCCTTGCCCGGCAACCAGCGGCAGCCACTCGCCACTGCCATCCTTGTCGTAGCGCGCGGCATACAACGTGCCATCCGCAAGGAGATTCATGTTGGCCGTCCGGTCGTTGGGATTCACCCGGCCGGCGGTGACGAACTTGTAGACGAACCAGAAGCGGTCGTCGTCGCCGCTATAGACGACGTAGCGACCGTCCCTGGCGATCACGCCCTCCGCGCCTTCGTGCCGGAAGCGACCGAGAGCCGTATGCTTCTTCGGCGTCGCGGCGGGATCGAGCGGGTCGATCTCGACCACCCACCCAAAGCGGTTCGCCTCGCGCGGCTCCTTTGTAATGTCGAAGCGCTCGTGATGAAGGCCCCACCTGTAGCCGCGGCCGGGGACGCCGTAGCGCCTGAACCCGCTTGCCTCCGGATGGCTGTCGTCGAGCGTGCCCCAGAAATACTGATGCGCATTCTCCTCGCCGCTGAGCCAGGTGCCCCAGGGGGTAACGCCGCCGGCGCAGTTGCTGAGCATGCCACGCACTTTGCGGCCGGTTGGATCGTCGCGTGTCTGCATGCGCTCGTGCCCGGCGGCCGGCCCGGTGATCTCCATCTCGGTCTCCGCGGTGATGCGGCGGGCGTAGCGCGAATCCGCGACGACTGCCCACTTGCCGTCGCGTTTGCGCACCTCGACGACCGAGCCGCCATGCGCTGCCATCTCGATCTCCACGATGTCCTTCGTGACCCAGTCGGCCACCAGCTTGCGGTCGGCCCCCGTCAGGCCAGGGCGCATCATGAAGCTGTTCGCCGACTCGTGGTTGACGACGAGAACGCCGTGCTCGGACGGATTGGCGGCGCCCGGCATCGGCACGTAGCCGATGAAGTCGTTGTTATAGCCGAACTGCTTCAGCTGCGTGTCCTTGGTCTGATTGCGCACGTCGAGCGGCGGCCCGCCCGGAACGACTGGATCGCCCCAGCGCAGGAGGATGTCGGCATCGTATCCCTCCGCCACGTGGTGCCGTTCGTCGATGCCCGCTTCGATTTCCTTGAAGGCGAGCACCGGGCCGTGCTGGGCCAGGGCTTTGCTGGCTGCCGCAATCGCTATGGGCGACACCATCGCCGGGATTGCAGCGGCGGCTGCGGCTGCCTTCAACAGCTCGCGCCGGTCGAACCTGACATCGACGATCTCGTCGAAGGTCGCGCTAGCACTTTCGCCCTTCCGGCTCCTGATGCGCGGGCTTCCGGATCGGCGGGCAACGTGATTGCGTGTCATGGTTCCCTCCCCTCGAATGCGCGGCACCGGCGCCCCTTCATGACACGCCAAAATTGCGGCAGTGGCAATCGCCAATGCTGGAAGGAGCGCGTTCGGAAGCGGCTGCGCCGGCGCGCTCTCGCCGCTAGTCCGGCACGCCGGCCTTGCGGAGCCCCTCCACGAACACCTCGCAATGGGCGAAGCGGCGGAGGTTGTGGCGCAACACGCCGAGCCGCAGCGGCGGGCCGATGCGGTTGCGGATGGCGATGAATTCCTGCGCCTCGTCGGTGAGGCCGAGATGGCCGCAGCAGCTGATCAGCGTGTTGTAGTGTCCGGGATATTCGGCGAAGGCCGCCACCGAGGCGCGCAGGAAGGGCAGCGCCTCGTTGAAGCGGCGCGCGCCGAGCAGGGCGAGTCCGTGGATGGCGGTGTAGAAGCCCGCAAAGCTGTCGAGGGGGCTCATGCGCAAGGCCCGTCCGGTTTCGGCGATGCCTTCGTCGAAAGAGCCGGCGCGCAGCAGCGCCCAGCCGAGCACCATGTGGCCGAGGGCGAAGCTCGGATTGAGGTTCAGCGCGGTGCGCAGCTCGCCGACCGCGCGCTCGTGCTGCCCGACCGAGCTGAGGCACAACCCGAACACCATGCGCGCCCACGGGTCGCTGGCGTCATACCACAGCGCGTCCTGCGCATGCGCGGCCGCCAGGCGGTAGCCCTCATCGCGATCGGGACACCAGTAGCACAGCGTTGCCCACCACACCGCCCAGCTCAGAAGCGCGTGGGCGCGCGCGTAACTCGGCTCGAGCGCGATGGCGCGGCGCAGCAACTCTTGCGCCTGCTCGTTCTGCTTGCGGTCGACCTTGTTGATCAGGCTGAGGGCGCGCACCGCGAGGCCCCAGGCGTCGATGCTGTCCGGCTGCTTGCCCGAGGCGCGAAAGCCCTCCTCGGCGTAGAGGTGCGGCTCGACTGCTCCCACGACCTGCTCGGTGATCTCGTCCTGCACCGCGAACAGATCCTGCAGCTCGCGGTCGTATTTCTCCGCCCAGATATGCTTTCCGGTTTCGGCGTCGATCAGCTGGCTGCTGATGCGGATGCGCGGCCCGGCGACGCGCACGCTGCCCTCGAGCACGTAGCGCACGCCGAGATCGCGCGCGACCTGGCGCACGTCGACGGCCTTGCCCTTGTAGGTGAAGGTCGAGTTGCGGGCGATCACGAACAGCCAGCGCAAGCGCGTCAGGGCCGTGATGATGTCCTCGGTCATGCCGTCGGCGAGATAGTCCTGATCCGGGTCGCCGCTCATGCTGGCAAAGGGCAGCACCGCGATTGAAGGCCGGTCGAGCGGCGGCAGGGCGTCTGGCGCTGCCATCGCATCAGCGGCCGGCGCGACCTGTCCATCCGCCAGCATCCCGCGCAGCGGCAGCTTGGTGTGGTTCTCGACGATGGCCAGCGTGCGGTCCGAGAACAGCCCGGTCAGCAGCTTGTCGACCGTCGACTTTCCGAGCTTGGTCCTGAAGGCGAACTGCTCGCGCGAGATGCGTTCGCGGGCGAGATAGTCCCTGATCGCGGCCGCCACCTGTTTCCTGTTGCTGCCCATTTCCCGTCTGCTCTATGCGTCCGAACCTGCGCGCCTGCCCGGATATTTCCCGGAAAATACCGGCAAGATGCGGCAAGAGTCGCGGAAAAAATCCTCAGGTAAGCACCGTCCCATCGTCGATCTGCACCGGCGCTGCCGCCGACGGCGACCGCTCCCTCGGGCGGCGGTCGCTCCGGCAGGACCGTTGCGACCCAAGAAGGGACAATCCAATGAAGCGACATCACCTGCAGCCCCGCACCAGCCTCGCCGCCGTCCTGGCGGTCCTGGCGGCAGCCCTCCTGACGCCCGGCCCGGCCCATGCCCATGACGGCCACGTCTACAAAGGCGCCGCCGTGCCCGTCGGCCGCGGCACTGCGCATGCCTGGGTCATGGTGGGCAGGAACCACGAGGCGAAGGCACTCGGCGTCAGCATCTCGGCGGCAGCCATGGACGGCATCGAGGCCTCGCACGGCGAGGCCCTGACCTTGCCGCTCCCCCCGCAGGCGGCGGGCACGCCGTTCAACCACGTCTATCTGAACTGGAACCCGCACGGCCATCCGCCGGCCCACATCTGGGGCGTGGCGCATTTCGATGTCCACTTGTACATGACCACCCCCGCCGAGCGCGAAGCAATCACGGACAAGGATCCCGGCTTCATGCACAAGGCCGAGCGCAATCCGGCCACCCGCTTCATCCCCGCCGGCTACGTCGTGGAGCCCCACCCGGTGCCGGCCATGGGGGTTCACTGGGCCGATGCGAGCACCCCGGAATTCCACGGCAAGGCCTTCACCCACACCTTGATCTACGGCGCGTGGGACGGGCGCGTCACCTTCATCGAGCCGATGATCGCCAAGACAGTGTTCGACGCGCGCGACCCGGTCGTAGCCGCGATCAAGCAGCCCGACGCCGTCGCCGTGTCGGGTCGCTATCCGACCCGTTACCGCATCGACTTCGATGCAGCGGCGGCCGAGCACCGTATCGTGTTCGAGGAGCTCGTGACGCGCGACGCCACAGATGTCGGCGAGCGCCACGCCGCCCGCTGACGATCGTGTGCGGGTGCTTAGTCGGCGCGCAGCCCGTAGCGGTTCGCCGCTCGGGCGCGCGCCTTGGCCGCCTCGATCTCCCGGTCGCGTGGCGGCGCGTCGGTCACGAGCGCCTGAAGCAGCTCGTCGGCGGCCCGCGCGACCTGCTCCACGGCGCGGTTGAAAGCAGCCTCGTTGCGTTTGGAGGGATGCGCGAAGCCGCTCACCTTGCGCACGAACTGCAGGGCGGCGGCACGGATCTCTCCAGTGCTCGCCGGCGGCTCGAAGTTATGCAGCGTCTTGATGCTTCGGCACATGCGGCACCCCCTGGTTCGCGTCAGCTGCTCGACACCGCCGCTGCTGTGATCGCCCGTTCCATCCACACGGTGATCGCCTCGATCGCCTCGCGCCTGACCTCCGCATCGGTCCGGCCGGAGCGGGCGAGAACATGGAAGGCGTGATCGGCGCCGTCGAGCAGCTTTAGCGTCGCACGCGCGCCGAGTTCGTCGCAGAGCGGCTGCAGCAGCGCCGGTTCCGCCAGCGCGTCGCGCGTTCCCTGCAGAAACAGCATCGGAATGTGCACGTCGAACAGGTGCCTGCCGCGCTCGTCCGACGGGCGCTTTGCCGGGTGCAGCGGAAATGCAAGGAACACGAGGCCGCGCACGTGCGGCAGGGGCGAGGCGGCTTGCGCCTGCGAGGTCATGCGTCCGCCGAACGAGCGGCCGCCGGCGAAGAGCGCGAGGTCCGGCGCGAGGCGCGCCGCCTCGGCGACGGCGGCGCGCACCGCGGCCTGCGCAACGGGCGGCGGATCGGGATGCTTCGTGCCCTGCTCCATGAAGGGGAACTGGTAGCGCAGGCTGGCGATGCCGCTCGCGAAAAGATCCGCAGCGATCGCTTCCAGCGATGGATGCGTCATGCCGGCCCCGGCGCCATGCGCGAGCACGAGGCACGCGCGCGCCTCAGCCGGCCGGGCCCACAGGCCGGACACCGCGTGGGTCTCGCCGACACGGATCGTGACGCGCTCGGCGTCCGTTTCGTTCACGCCCGGCGACGACAAGGAGCGACAGCCCAGCTACCCCGCCTTGCGGGTCTTGCGCGGCTTCTTCGCCGCTTCCTTCGTTGGCTCCTTGGCCTTGGCGCGGTCGGCGCTGGTCTTGGACGGCGCCTTCGGCTTCGACGCTTTCGCCGGAACGCCGCCTTTCTCGGCGGCGATGCTCTGGCGCAGGGCGTCCATCAGGCTGATCACGTTGGAGGGCCGCGGCGCCTCGGGCACATGCGCCGGCCGTCCGGCCTCCTTCGACTTGAGCAGATCGACGACCGCGTTCTCGTAGCGGTCCTCGAATTTGCTCGGATCGAACTTCGCCGCCTTGCGCTCGACGATATGCGCGGCGAGGTCGCGCATCTCGTCGGCGATGTCGACCTCGGGGATGTCCTCGAAATATTCGTCGTGATCGCGCACCTCGTAAGGGTAGCGCAACAGCGTCGCCAGGATGCCCTTACCAAGCGGCTCGAGCAGCACCATGCGCTCGCGGCGCGAGATCACGACGCGGCCGAGCCCTGCCTTGCTCTTGTCGCGCATCGCGTCGCGGATGACCGTGAATGCCTCGAGGCCGACGCTGCCTTCCGGCGCGATGTAATAGGGCGTATCGAGATAGCGCTTGTCGACCTCGTCGATATCGACAAAGCTTTCCACGTCGATGGTGTGCGTGCTTTCGATCTTGATCGCGTCGAGCTCCTCGTCCTCGACCTGGACATAGGCATTCTTGCCGACCTGGTAGCCCTTGATCTGATCGGCGCGATCGACCGCCTCTTCGGTCTGCGCATCGACCAGGAGCTGCTTGAGGCGATTGCCGGTCTGCCGGTTGAGGCGATTGAACCTGACGCGCTCCGACGAGCTGGTGGCGGGGTAAAGGGCGATTTCACAGGAAACCAGGGACAGCTTGAGATATCCCTTCCAATTCGCACGCGGTGCCATGATTACGCCCCTAACGCTTACGCAGACTGTCGCGATGACCGCCTTGCACGTCAGAACGAGTCAGCGGCCGAGTCAACTGGAGTCCGGTTGTGAACGCGCCCGGCCCCGAAGGGCTGCGGCGCCTGTCGTGCTGTCTAGCAGAGCGCGGCCTGGGTCGGGTGTCGCGCTCGCATTTACCTTACCGGGGCTGCCGCGCCCTCGGCACGGCCATGGCTGACCGGCCCCGCTTCTCGGTCCTGGTGGTCGGGCGCCCGCAAGGCGTGACCCGCAAGCGCCTGGGACGGCTGGTCGAGCAGATCGGCGGCCGCCTGGCGGAGAGGCTAAACGCGCGCGTGGATCTCCTTGTCTTCGCGCATGGCAGCGCCCGCGCCGCCCTCAAGACGGCGCCCCCGCTTACCCGTCCCGCCGGGCTGGCTCCGGGCGCTCGGCTGGTCAGCGAGACGACCTTCAGGCGGATGCTGGGCCTTGTCCCGCCGCCGGCGCCCGCGGAGCGCATGCTGCATGCGGCGGATCTGGTGCGCGCCGCGAAGCTGCCGCCGGACGTGCTCGCATGTCTCAGCGTGTTCGATGTCGTCGAGCCGGTCGACGAGCTTTTCGCCTACCGCGACCTCCTCGTCGCGCGCGAAGCGGCGCGGTTGCTTGAGCGCGGCTATCCGCTTGCCGCGATCGTCGAGGCTGCCCTGGCCCTGCGCCGCTCTCGGTTGTCCTTGTCGGAGGCGCGTTTGGCGCAGACGCCATGGGGCGAGATCGTGCAGGAACTCGCCGGCGGCTTCGCCCATCTCGATGGGCAGCTGGCGCTGCCCTTGCAGCATGAGAGCAGCGATGCCGACGCCTTGTTCGAAGCGGCCGAAGCGTGCGAGGCCGGCGGCGATCTCGCGGGCGCCGAAAAGCTTTATCGCAGCGCCATGGCCGTCGATCGTACCGATGCGGCGATCCCGTACAATCTCGGCAATGTACTCGATGGGCAGGGGCGGCGGGACGAAGCCGTGCGCGCCTATTACGAGGCGCTGCAGCGCGATCCCGACTTCGCCGAGGCGTGGTTCAATCTCGGCGTTCTCGACGAGCGCGACGGGCGCATGGCCGCGGCCATCGCGCATTATCGCGCCGCCGCCTTCGCGCAGCCGAACTTTGCCGACGCGCTGTTCAACCTCGCCCTGCTTCTGACCCAAGGCGAGAACTACGACGAGGCGGCCGCCTTATGGGACCGTTTCCTCGCCCAGGAGCCGCGCGGGCCCGACGCCGACCGGGCGAGGAAGGGCGCCGCCCTCTGCCGCCTGGCGCGCGATGACGGCGCACGGCGGAACGCGGGCTGACCTATGGGACCGCGACCAGTGTCCGCGAGCTGAGACACCCTACGAGACGGCGTCACACGCGGGATCGCAATGTCGCCCGGCTGCTGACCGCGTTGCAATGTCGCCGTTCACTCTCGACACGGCCGCGCAGAGATGACGACCGCGCAGGGCGCGCTTACTCTTCGGGCGTTCCGCGCCAGCGGGAGCCAGCCTTCTGCATATGTCTGGGATTCACGGGGCGGGTTGGCTCGGCCAGCGGCTTGAGCATGTCACGGCTCTTGAAGATTTCCGCGACGCGTTTGACGGTATCGGTGCGCGGCTGTGAGACACCGATCATCGGATAGAGCTTCATGGCAACCTCGCGATGGACTCGGAAGGCGCCCCGCCGGGGTCGGCCCGAGGCGGGGCTGGAGCATGATCCGGCGAAGTGGGCTGCCACTTCGCCGATCGACCCGCGGCCCAAAGAATCGGAGCGGATCGATCCGAAGGTGGCCGATCTCGCTCGACGCCTGTCCCCGAGATGCATTGGATAGCAGACGAGGGGGCCTGCAACTTCAGCCATTTGGCGGCTGCACCCGCAATCACATGGATCGAGCGTGGCCGCAGAATTGCTGCATTCCGCCTGGCGCCAATGCCACCCAAGCGCCTGCGAGCGCGTGTCGCACCGAAGGATAAACCTTCAGCTGCAACAATGGCTTGTTCGCGAATGTTGCGATCCTGTCCACAGCCTGTTGCGGCCGCGCGCCTATCGCCTCCAGCCGAATCAGGTTAATAAATAGTTAAGACCTGGGTGAGCCCCCAGTTTCGGACCCCTAGCCCCGCTCGTTGTGACCCGGCGAGCGGGGTTTTCTCTTGCGAGCTTTCCCGTGCCGGCCGGCGAATTCGCTGCAGCCGGTTTTTTTGTCGCCAAGCTGAAACGGGCGCACCGCTCTCGCGTTGACGGGGTGGTGGAACTTCCACCATGCTAAGAGCAACTGAGACGAGACGCCCCGTCAGCCTGCCACGACTGGCGGGGTTTTTGCGCGCGAGCGGGTGCTGTCTGCACTCAGGCGGCGAGCGCCTGCGGGCGCGCCGGAGGCGGCTCCGTGACGGTGAGCTCCTGCTCACCGACGATCAGCTCGAAAGCCAGGATTTTGCACCTGACCAGGTATTCCGGCCCGTTGAAGCGTGTCGGAAGCAGGCGCACGATCACGCATTCGGCCCCGGAGATCAGGGTCGGGAATCGCACTTGCGAATAGGTAACCGTCTGGCCGACGGCAAAACGATGCGGTGTCACGGCAGACCCACGGGAATTTCGGACCGTCTACTTATTGGCCGATTCGCCATTTTTCGTGAACAGGGACGTTAAAATTGTCATAAACGTCCTTCGCGTCCGATGCGGGCAGGATCACGACCTCGGAACCGGCCGCAGCCGCCGCGAATTGTCCAGGCGTTGGAACGGGAGCGCATGATCCCTGGATCGTGAGTCCGGGGCGATCATTTGCGGCGGAGCGGCGCCCCCGGCCCGGGCTTCGCCGGATCAGCTTCAGGGAGGGTTCGATGCGGAACAGCGTGACCGTCACCCAGACATTTCCGAGCCTGGCCGCCGCCAATGCGGTGCGGGAGCGTCTGGCCGAAGAGCGCGGCTTCGACCGTTACGGCATTGACGAAGTCGCGATCGAGCGTCTCGGTGGGCAATTCGAGCTGCTGATCCGCACGGACGAGTACCACAGGGATCAGATCGAGCATCTGCTGCGCTCGTCGGGCACCGCCTTCAACCCGCCTGCCGCGCAAACGCGCCGCTGGGGCGCGGTTGCGCCGGCCCTGTTGCTCGGCGCTGCCGCGGTCACGAGCGTCGCGCTTTACACGTTATGGAATCGCTCCGAGCGCAGGCCCGACGGTGCCGTCCGGCTTCGTGGCTCGGGTCCGCTACATGAGCGACCGGGCACGCCGATGTTCACGTTAGAAGTGGGCAGCACGCCTATCGCCGTGACCAAGGGCAACGAAGGCGAGGCGCGCGCCGTGTTCGACGATCCGGCCTTCCGGCAGAGGCTGCGCAGCCTCGAGAACAATGGACGGCCGCTGTGGAATGGCAACGATCTCCTGGGGATCAGGCCGGCAACACCGTCCGAGATAAGGGCCCTGGTCGAATATGCTGACAAGCTCGGTTTCGACGACGAGGAGGAAGGGGAAATCGTCCTCTACCTGGTTCCGGTCGACAACGCGGACGAGTTCGACGAGACGCAGGACGGCTGATCCGGGCCGGCCATGTCGTCGGCTGCGCCTTCCTGTCGTCGGGCTTGGATCATCGCTGCGTCGGGATGGAAGCAGGGGTGGAAGGCATCGCCCGCGGCGACGCCCGGCCCCGCGACGGCGGCTTGCAGATCGAGGCAGATGTCTTCCAGCTCGGCAGGTCCGATCATTGTCTCTCCTAGAGCCATGATCCGGCGAAGTGGCCACCACTTCGCCGAATAAGATCATGCAGCTCAAGCACGGGGCGCCGACGCTGAAAGATTCTCGGGTGAATGCTGCCCCGGGCTCGATCCGGGGTGAATACGACTTTCGCCGAATAACACCCGTGCGACACAAGAAACGAGACACGATGGTCCGCCCCAAGGCGCCGGACCTAACGCTTGGCATACGGCCGAGGTTCCTCCAGCTGTGACGGCAGGTCGCCCGTCCCCGGTAGATTATCCTGCTGCTTTCCTCCCTGTCGGCTTGCGGGAGAGGGGTGGGGCGACAATGGCCGCGAATTTCGGCATCGCCCTCGGATCGGAACGCCGGCTTGCCTGGGCCACAGGCGATCGGCGTGGGAGAGCGCTCACGCGGTCTCGCGCACCTCGTCGAAGGGATAATGGAAGATCGTGATGTCGTCGTGGCCCCGCACGTCGATCTTCCACTTGCTCCAGTCCTGCAGGTTCGCGTCCGCTCGCATGGCCGAGCGGGCCCTCGCTTCCGCCTCGGCGACGACCGCCGCCAGATCGGCAAGCAGCACGCCGTCATGATCCCACCTGTAGGTGTGGCCGTCGAAAAGATGGAAATGATAGCGTTTCATAGCGGCTGCGCTTCGAAGAGCTCGTTCGGCACAATCCGGCCAAGTAGATAGAACCGAAGCGGCAGCGCTTCAACAGCTTGGCCGCACCAAAAGCCTGTGCGGGCGCGCAGCCGTTCGGCATCAATCGGGCAGCGGCATCCAATGGGTGGGGCGGATCACCTCTTGGCCGGTGGCCGCATCCAGCCATTTGGCCCCGTGCCGGACGGCGATCGCCCACTCGCCGCTCACTGGCGAATACACGAAGACCGGTGTTTTCGATTTCGGCGCAGTCGCGATCGGAAATGCGACCGGGCGCTGCTCGGAGACTCCCGGCAACTCGACGCTACGCCCAACCCCACGCGAACGCGACTTCACCCCACGTAGAATCCGGAACGGCCAGGAAGTTCCATGCACTTGGGCGTTCTGCCCCTTGGACGGGCCGATCTTATGGTGAGAAGCTGGCAGGCTGGCGTCGGATCCGGGCGAGGTCTGCGATCACGGGCAGGTGGTCCGAGCCGAGGCGCGGCCCGGTTCGGATCGCCACCGTCGCGAAATCCGCCGTCGAGAGGACGTTGTCGAGGAGGACGGCCGGAAGCCACGCGTGCGCTGGGAAGCTGACGAGCAGCGTGCCGTGGC
>DATBIR010000252.1:0-8847 GCA_036556825.1 Beijerinckiaceae bacterium | reverse complement strand
GGCGAAGCCACGAGCGCGGGCGCGCGCCAGGCGGCGGCGAACCAGCGAGCGGTCGAAGACGAGCGGGGCTGACATCCACCCGCGCATATGGCGCATTCTTCGGCTCGCACCAACCCGGCGCCTCGCCGCGGGCAGCGTGATCGGCCAGAGCATGATCCGGCAAAGTGGGCACCGCTTTGCCGAAAAAGATCGTGCGACACAAAGAGAAGGAGAGCGGGATCGATTCGATCTGAATTGATCCTGAGCTAGGGACGCCGCCCCCGGCAGGATACTGGCAGGATACGGGGGGCGTGGCCCGGTCGCGCACCGAACTCGGTCCTCCCCGAGTGGCGGCGCGACCCGATTTCTCTTCAACTCGCGAAAAAAAAGGGCCGCACTTGCGTGCGGCCCAAGTCTAGGGAGGAAACGCCCAAGGAGGGCATGCAACAACGCGACGTCGTCGCGCTATCGCACTGCAACATATAAACCGCAGCGCACAAAAGGCAAGGGATACTGACCTACTTTTGTGCAGGGCTCGTATGCATTTTGCTGGGGTGCGGGTCTTTGGCCTGCATGTAGGGCATAAGTGACGCCGCGATTGCCAGCCCCAGGACCAGGAACACCGCCCGATAGGCCCCCTCGCCGTAGGCGCCGTGAGCTCCCCGACCGACAAGGTCGACCAGGGCGCCCGTGCCGAGCTGGAGCAGGAACACCCCGCCCATGGTGCCCATATTCATCAGGGTGATCCCGCGTCCGGTCAGCGCGGCCGGGAACAACGACTTGCCATGAGCGGTGATGATCGGGCTGTAGGCGACGGCGAAGCCGTAAAGGCCGAGCCAGACGGCCGCTCCCGTGCGGCTCAGCGGCACGGCGGCGGCGAACAGCAGCAGCGCCACGCCCAGGGAGGCCGCCGTCAGAACGGCTCGTCGGTAGCTGCGGAAATAGCGGTCGCCGTATCCCCATGCAAAGACCCCGGCGATCTGGGCGCTGGCGCCGATCAGGAGCAGCCGCCCGCGTGTCTCGAGATCGACGCCATGGACATCGGAGAGCCACGGCCCGGCCCACAATCCGATGACCGTGGCGAATGACGAATAGGCGGTCGCATGCGCCAGGAAAACCGGCCAGAACGACGGCACGCGCATCGCGCTGGCGACGCCGACAAATGTCTCGCGCCAGCTTTCGCGTGGCGCCCGGCTCGCTTCCGCCGACGGCACGACGACCAGCACGGCGAAGGCCGCGAGCGCCGTCAGGGCAGCCGCGGCGGCGAAGGCGACGCGCCAGCCGGCAAGGGCAGCGGCGCTCGCCAGCGGGGCGGTGGCGACGAGCGTGCCGATGCTGCCGATGCCGAGATGAACGCTGGTGAGGAAGGCGAAGCGCTCGGGCGGGAAGCGGCGCGCGTAGATCGTGAGCGGCGCCATGAAGAAGCTTGAACAGCCGAGGCCCATGAGGGCGCGCGCGCCGATCAGCAGAGCGCCGGACGTGGCCGCGGCGAACAGCGCCGTGCCGAGGATGCACAGGACGGCGCTGCCGATCAGGGTCTGCTTCGGCCCGTAGCGGTCGATGGCGATGCCGACCGGGATCTGGGCGGCCGCGAAGGCCAGGAAGAAGGCGCTCGAGAGCAGGCCCAGCTCGGTCGCCGAAAGATCGAGCTCGCGCGCAAGGTCGTGGGCAATGACGCCGACGGAATTGCGCAGAAACTGGCTGATGCTGTAGATTGCGATCAGCGTCCCGATGAGCGCGGCAACGCCGCCTCCAACCTGTACATGCGTATTTCTCAAGTCCTCTCCCTTGATGATCTTGATGCTTGAAACGTCGATCGGGACCACGCGGCTGGCCTGCGCTTCTAAGCAGGTTTTCGGAACTCCGCACGCGCTCCAGCGCGTGCGGGCTACGAAAATCTGCAGGCACTTAGAAGCTTGCAAATTTGCGCGGGCCGGAACCTGTGTTCCGAGCGGCGCAAGCCTGCTTAGGCGCGGCTGATGAACCGTAACGCCGACAAGCGATCGTAGCCGACCGGACCGCCGATGGGGCCCATTGATTTTACCCAATTCGTCAACGAGCTTGCCACGTTATCCGGTCAAGCCATTCTTCCTTTCTTCCGCTCGGGATTCTCGATCACCGACAAGTCGCTCGGCGGCGTGTTCGATCCGGTGACCGAAGCCGACCGCGCCGGTGAATCGGCGATGCGCCATCTGATCAGGCGCACCTTTGCGACGCACGGCATTATCGGCGAAGAGTTCGGCAGTGAACAGGTCGAAGCGGAATATGTCTGGGTGCTCGATCCGATCGACGGCACCAAGGCCTTCATGGCCGGCTTGCCGCTGTGGGGCACGCTGATCGGCCTGATGCGCAACCGCGCGCCGGCCTTCGGCATGATGCACCAGCCGTTCACCGGGGAGCGCTTCTTCGGCGACGGCGGCAGCGCCTCGTACCGCGGGCCGCAGGGCGAGCGGCGGCTGATGACGCGCCGCTGCGCCTCGATCGCCGAGGCGACCATTTCCACCACCAGCCCACGCCTGTTCAGCGGCGAGGCGCTCGCCGCCTATGAGCGGCTCGAGCGCGAGACGAAATTCGCGCGCTACGGCTGCGACTGCTACGCTTACTGCATGCTCGCCGCCGGCCACATCGACCTCGTTGTCGAGAGCGACCTCAAGCCGCACGACATCGTCGCGCTGATTCCGATCATCGAGGGCGCCGGCGGCATCGTGACCACCTGGGACGGAGGTCCCGCCGCCGCTGGCGGGTCAATCGCCGCCACCGGCGACCGCCGGCTCCATGACGCCGTGCTCAGGCTCCTCAACGGGTGAGAAGTCGAAATTCGGGTCGGGCGTTCCCGGGATGAACGCATCGAACGCGGCCCAGAAATCGGTGCGGATAGGATCACGCTCCATCAGGATCTCGTGGCGGGCGCCCGGGATCACGATGGCATGGCCGACCTTGAGGCGAGCGGCGAAGCGCTCGATGGCGGGCGTCGCACAGACCGGGTCGGCGCCGGCGGCGACGATCAGCGTGGGAATGCGGATCTCGAGCGGGAAACGCGGATCGCGGAACTTGCCCATGAAGCGGAAGGCGGCGTCGAGCCAACCGATGGTCGGATCGCCGATGGCGCCCTCGCCCATCGCCGTCGCCAGCGCCGCATTGCGGCCGTAGCGCCGCTGGTCGCTGGTGAGCCGGTTGCCGGCGAACGGCTTGGTCGAGATCGGCGTCTCGCCACCGCCGGGCACGAAACTCTTGGCCAGGCCGAGCCAGCGTCCGACGCGCGCCGTCGTGCGCCGCATGTGCGTGACCTTGATGATGCAAAGCTCGATCATCGGGGTGGTGGCGACGAGCCGCTCGAACGGCAGCCAACCCTCGCGTGCCCCGGCCAGGGCGATGGCGCCGCCCATCGAGTGGGCGAGCCCGAAATGCGGCTTCGGCATCAGCGGCTCGAGGATCTCGCGCTGGATGGCCTCGAGGTCGCGCCGGTAGTCGGCGAAGCTGCGCACATGGCCCTTGCGGGGATTGTCGACCTGCCGGCCCGACCGGCCCTGGCCGCGCCAGTCGAAGGTCACTACGGCGAAGCCGCGCCGGCGCAATTCGGTGATCACCTCGAAGTAGCGTTCGATGAACTCCGCCCGGCCCTGCAGGATGCAGACGGTGCCGCGCACGCGGCGCGTGGTCTGGCGCCAGCGGGCGACCCGCAGCACGATCCCGTCCCGGGTCTCGATCTGCGTCACCACAGGCCGCTTGGGGATCGGATTATCGGGGGTTTCGAGCAGCTGCACCGGAGGACCTGGGCCGAGGACGAGCCGATTTGGTTGCGATCCGTTAACCTTTCAAGGCTCGGGCGGCCTTGAAGGACGGGCTCCTTATACCCATGTTTTATGAGCGCCGGCCTAACGGCGGCGCATACCTGGTCCGGCCTGACGGCGGACCGCCTGCATGTCGCTTCAACGGAGGATATGCCATGCGACAGTTTGATCTTTCGCCCTTCTACCGCAACACGGTCGGCTTCGATCGCCTGTTTTCGATGCTCGACCAGCTCGGCAGCTTCGACACCGCGCCGTCCTACCCCCCCTACAACATCGAGCGCACCGACGAGAACGCCTACCGGATTTCCGTGGCGGTCGCCGGCTTCACCCAGGACGATCTGTCCATCGAGGTGAAGGAGAACGCGCTCACAATCCGCGGCGAGAAGGCGCCCGAGAGCGAGCGCCAGGCCGAGGTTCTCTATCAGGGCATTGCCGCCCGGGCCTTCGAGCGGCGCTTTCAGCTCGCCGATGGCGTCCAGGTGACCGGCGCGGCCCTCGAGAACGGCCTCCTGCACGTCGAGCTCGTGCGCGAGATTCCCGAGGCCAAGAAGCCCCGGCGGATCGAGATCGGCGGCCAGGCCGCCAAGACGATCGAGGCCAGGAAGGCCGCGTAACGCGCGTTCCCTCTCGTATCTCTCGTATCTCTTGTGTCGAGCGCCCCGGTTTCCGGGGCGCTTTTTGTTGTACGGCTGCCCGTCGGATCAGTCGTTTGCGGCCTGGCCTTCGCCCGGCTGTTTTTGCGGAATGATCGGCGTGACGCCTTCGATGACCCGGACGGGCTGCGAAGGGCCGGCCGTCGCCGGCTTTTCCTCCCCGCTCTTCTCCGCCGTCTTGGCGGGCGCGGCCTTGGCAGGCTCGGGCTTTGCAGCCTCGGCCGGAGGCGGTGCCGGCGGCGTGGCGGCCGGCGCATCCTGCTTTGGCGCAGGCGCAGGAGCGGCGGCGGTCGCGGCCGGCTTGGGCGCCGCCGGCTGCTCCTGCTTCGGCTTGTCGACCACGGGCCCGGGAGCGGCGGGAGCCGCCGCCGGAGCCGCCGGTTGCGTGCCGCGCCGCGACGGCGCGGCACCCTCCGGAGCGCGGCCGGGGGGCTCGTTGCGCGCGGCCTTGCGCTCGGGCTCTGCTTGCGGGCGCTGCGCGCGGGCCGGCCCGTCGCCGGGATGCGGCCGCGCCCGCTCTGTCCGCAACGTCTCGTCCTCGAACTGCGGCTGCGGCCGCGACGCCCGCGGCGGCACGTCGTCGAGCAGGTCGAGGTCGACCTCGCGGTCGAGATATTCGCGCCCTCTCGGCCGCACGGGCCCCAGATCCTCGTCGAGACGCGTGCTCCTGATGATCGAGCCGTTATAGGCGTCGACCATGAGCCGGACGCGGGCGCCGGATGGCGACAGCGCCTGCACCATGTACACGTCGCCCTGGAAGCGCGGCCGCCCCACTGGCTCGTAACCGCGGCGGAGGAGCATGCGGCTGATCGTCGGCGGCGGCAGCGGCTCGTCCTCCTGGCCATAGGGGAGGATCTGCGCCGTGGCGGGGATTGCGAACAGAAGCGCCGCGCCGACGGCCGCGGCGATGATGGCGCGCGGCAGGCCACCGCCGGTGCGGCGTGCGCGCGCAGGAAAATCGGTCATCGGTTCATCCCCGTCTGTCGTTCGTATTGTTGACGGCCCTTGTCGCGGTCGAATGCGGCGAGGCTACGGCACCCACCCTGAGCGTCAGATGAACCGCCAAGCCGCCGCATGAACTTGGCGAATGCATGCCCGGACCCGATCCGGATCGGGAGAGCCAGATCAAGCCGCCGCCCCACGCCGCGGGGCGCCGCGGGCGACCTCGACGAAGCGCTCGACATCCGCGAGGCGGGTGGCGAAGGACATGACGAGACGCACCAGCGTCTCGTCGGCGCCGAGGCTGGTCCCCTCGGCGAGGCTCTTGACGGACCACGGGTGGTAGACGGCGCCGGCTTCCTTCAAGGCCCGATCGACGGTGCGCGGCAGGATCACGAATACCTCGTTGGCCTCGCACGGCCAGGCCAGCCGCACGCCCGGCACGGCCGCCAGCTGCTCGGAGAGCCGGCGAGCCATGGCGTTGGCGTGGTGCGCATTGTCGAGCCAATGATCGGCACCGAGATAGCCTTCGAACTGGGCAGCCACGAAACGCCCTTTCGACAGAAGGTGGCCGGCCCGCTTGCGTCGGTAAGCCAGGCTCTCGGCGAGACCGGGATCGAACACGACGACCGCCTCGGCGGCGAGGCAGCCGTTCTTGGTCGCCCCGAAGGACAGGATGTCGACGCCGGCCTTCCAGGTCATCTCGGCGGGCGTGCAGCCGAGAGCGACGAGCGCGTTGGCAAAGCGGGCGCCGTCCATGTGCAGCTTGAGGCCGCGCCCCCGGCAGATCTGCGCGACGGCGGCGATCTCCTCCACCTGGTAGATGAGGCCGCCTTCGGTGACCTGGGCGATGGATAGCGCCGACGGCGGCATCTGCTTCACGTTTCCCGGCAGGCCGGCAAGGAAGGTCTCGACCGTCGCCGGCGCGAGTTTGCCTCCGGCTCCCGGCAAGCCGGCGAGCTTGGCGCCATGGCTGAAAAATTCCGGCGCGCCGCATTCGTCGTCGATGACGTGCGCCTCCTGGTGAGACAGGCACAGGCCCCACGGCGGCACCGCCGCCGCCAGGGCGAGGGCGTTCGCCGCCGTGCCGGTCGTGACCAGGAACACGGCCGCTTCCCGCTCGAAGATGTCGTGGAACCGCTGCTCGACGCGGGCGGTGACGGAGTCGGCCCCGTAAGCGGCCTCCGCCCCGTCATTGGCGCGCACGAGCGCCTCAAGAACGGGCGCGCTCGCCCCCATCACGTTATCGCTGGCGAAATTCATGCAATTGGCCCCCAAGAAAGCGAGCTCGAGCTTGGCGCACAAACGTCATAAAGCTTGCCCCCGGATCAAGTCCGGAACCTGTGCCGGCTCGTCCCGACGGCTTTATCGGAGTGCGGCCGTCGTGCCGCCGCTTTACCCTGTTCCTGCCGCAAGAAAAGTCCTGATTCGCAAGCTCGGCCTCTTGTGTCATAAGCGGAATTCTGGCAACGTCCGCTACATTAGGACAGTGATACTGTCCCATCCGAATATGGATGATGGCTTTGAGGTGCGCAGTGGCTCGTCGCCCGACGACCAATCGAGATTTCAAACCGACCGCCCGCGACGTGCGGGCGGAACGGGCGCACGCCGGCTGAGTTAGCCTGCAAGACGCCCGCGAGGTGCGGGCGCTCACGACAAGCGGCCGACCTCCAAGACAAGAAGCGGCGGGCGCCGGTCATTACGTCCGGATTCCCTGAACCGCCGACAGCTGGCAACGTGTCTCCGACGCGAGGATGACCCATGACTAAGCCTGCGAGCGAGAAGCCGCAACGTCCCGCCGAAACGGGTGCCGACGCGAAGCGCCCGAAGCCGGACGACGTGCGCAAGCCGACCGGCAAGGCCGTGTCGTCGAAGACGCCGGACGGGCGTCTCGCCGTGCGCGATCCGGGCCTGCCCGAGCGTCAGGGCCTTTACGATCCGAAGAACGAGAAGGATGCGTGCGGGGTCGGCTTCGTGGTCGACATGAAGAACCGCAAGTCGCACGCCATCGTCGAGCAGGGCCTGTCCATCCTGCGCAACCTCGACCATCGCGGTGCCGTCGGTGCCGATCCGAAGATGGGCGACGGCTGCGGCATCCTCGTCCAAATTCCGCATCGCTTCTTCGCCGAGGAATGCGCCGCTCGCGGCATCACCCTGCCGGAGCCCGGCCGCTACGGGGTCGGGCATCTCTTTATGCCGCCCGACGAAGCCGGCCACGCGCTGGTCGTGGATGTTGTCGAGAAGGCCATTGCCGACGAAGGGCTCGTCCTGCTCGGCTGGCGCGACGTTCCGGTCGACAACGGCGATCTCGGTGACGCCGTCAAGGCGACCGAGCCCGTTCACAAGCAGATCTTCATCGGCCGCCCCGAATCGATCGACGAGGACACCTTCGAGCGCCGGCTGTTCCTGGTGCGCAAGGTGATCTCCAACGCGGTCTACAATCGCGAAGACCCACGCACCAAGGGCTATTATCCGGTTTCGCTGTCGTGCCGCACGATCGTCTACAAGGGCATGGTGCTGGTGACGCAGATCGGCGGCTACTACACGGATCTGCAGGACCCGCGCTTCGAGAGCGCCCTCGCGCTCGTCCACCAGCGCTTTGCCACCAACACCTTCCCGACCTGGCAGCTGGCGCATCCCTACCGCATGGTCGCCCATAACGGCGAGATCAACACCCTGCGCGGCAACGTCAACTGGATGGCGGCGCGACAGGCCTCGACCAGCAGCGACCTGTTCGGCGGCGACATCTCCAAGCTCTGGCCGATTTCCTACGAAGGCCAGTCGGACACGGCCTGCTTCGACAACGCGCTCGAATTCCTGGTGCGCGGCGGCTACCCGCTCGCCCATGCCATGATGATGCTGATCCCGGAGGCGTGGGCCGGCAACCCGCTCATGGACGACGACCGGCGCGGCTTTTACGAATACCACGCGGCCTTGATGGAGCCGTGGGACGGTCCCGCTGCGATCGCCTTCTCCGACGGCCGTCAGATCGGCGCCACCCTCGACCGCAACGGCCTGCGCCCGGCGCGCTATCTCGTCACCGACGACGGCCTCGTGGTGATGGCCTCCGAGATGGGCGTGCTGCCCATCCCCGAGGAGAAGATCGTCGAAAAGTGGCGGCTGCAGCCGGGCAAGATGCTGCTCATCGATCTCGAGCAGGGCCGCATCATCGCCGACGAGGAGATCAAGCGCGAGCTGAGCCTCGCCAATCCCTACAAGGACTGGCTCGGCCGCACGCAGATCGTGCTCGAGGAGCTGCGCCCCGTTCAGGCGCGCGAGTCGCGCACCGACGTGTCCCTCCTCGATCGCCAGCAGGCCTTCGGCTACACGCAGGAAGACCTGCGGCTCCTGATGCAGCCGATGGCGATCACCGGCCAGGAGGCGGTCGGGTCGATGGGCACCGACACGCCGATCTCGGCTTTGTCCGACAAGCCGAAGCTGCTCTACACCTATTTCAAGCAGAACTTTGCGCAGGTGACGAACCC
>DATBIR010000251.1:0-40243 GCA_036556825.1 Beijerinckiaceae bacterium | reverse complement strand
AATGCGAGGCCTGCAGCGGCTGGAACACGATCGTCGAGGAAACCGGGGCGACGCATCCGATGGTCGGCCCGGTGGCGACGCGGCCGTCGCGCGCCAAGGGCCGCATCTTTCCGCTCGAGGGCCTTGCGGGCGAGACCCACGACGCGCCGCGCACCTCCTCGGGCATCGCCGAGCTCGACCGCGTCACCGGCGGCGGCTTCGTGCGCGGATCGGTGATCCTGATCGGCGGCGATCCCGGCATCGGCAAGTCGACGCTGCTGATCCAGGCCTCCGCCGCCCTGGCCGCCCGCGGTCACCGCGTGGCGTATATCTCGGGCGAGGAGGCGGTCGCGCAGGTGCGGCTGCGGGCCGAGCGCCTCGGCCTTGCCCAGGCGCCGGTCGAGCTGGCCGCCGAGACCAACGTCGAGGACATCATCGCCACTTTGTCGCAGGGGAAGCCCCCTGCCCTCGCGGTGATCGACTCGATCCAGACCATGTGGACGGAGACGGTCGAGTCGGCGCCGGGCACGGTGACCCAGGTGCGCGGCAGCGCCCAGGCCCTGATCCGCTTCGCCAAGACGACCGGCACCGCCGTCATCCTGGTCGGGCACGTCACCAAGGACGGCCAGATCGCCGGCCCGCGGGTGGTCGAGCATATGGTCGACGCGGTCGTTTCCTTCGAAGGCGACACCGGCCACCATTTCCGCATCCTGCGCGCGGTCAAGAACCGGTTCGGGCCGACGGACGAGATCGGCGTCTTCGAGATGACCGACCGCGGACTGGCCGAGGTGCCCAATCCGTCCGAGCTGTTCCTCGCCGGGCGCGACCTCGCCACGCCGGGCACCGCGGTGTTCGCCGGCATGGAAGGCACGAGGCCCCTCCTGGTCGAGATCCAGGCCCTGGTCGCGCCGAGCTCGCTCGGGACGCCGCGGCGGGCCGTGGTCGGCTGGGATCCGAACCGCCTGTCGATGGTGCTGGCCGTGCTCGAAGCGCATGGCGGCATGCGCCTCGGCATGCACGACGTCTATCTCAATGTCGCCGGCGGCCTGCGCATCACCGAGCCGGCCGCCGACCTGGCGGCCGCCGCGGCCCTGGTCTCGTCGCTGTCGGGGGCGCCCCTGCCGTCCGATTCGGTCTATTTCGGCGAGGTCGGGCTGTCGGGCGCCATCCGGCCCGTGGCACAGGCGCCGGCCCGCCTCAAGGAGGCGACCAAGCTCGGCTTTGCCCGCGCCGTGGCGCCGGCGGCGCGCGGCGACCGCGCCGAGCGCCCGCCGCTCGGCGTCGCCGCCCTCGACCACATCACCGACCTCGTCGCCGGCATTGCGGCGTCGCGACCAATGCAGGTCCGCGCGGCCCGGACTACGGGTTCCGGCCCACGCGAACCTGCAAGGTTCTGAATTCCAGCAGGTTTTCGGAATTCGACAGGCGCCGCGGCGTGTCGGAATTCGGAAAACCTGCTTGGTGGAAAACCCGTCCTGCAGCGCCACGAAGGGTGACGGGGGCCGGGCGACAGGCTATACACGCAACGCGCCGACGGTCCCGCGCCACGAACTCATCAGAAGCCCGCAACTCCCATGTCCGGCCTGCCCTTTTCGGTCCTCGACCTCGTCGTTCTCGGGGTTGTTCTGGTCTCCGCTCTCCTGGCAGCCGTGCGCGGCTTCACGCGCGAGGTCCTGGCCATCGTCGCGTGGGTGACGGCCGCGGCCGCGGCCTGGGTCCTGCACCCGCTGCTCCTGCCGCATCTGAAGGCCTATATCTCGAACGACAGCGCGCGGTTGGCGGCGGCGATCGGGGCCGTGTTCGTCGTCACGCTGATCATCGTCTCGATCATCACCGTGAAGATCTCCGATCTGATTCTCGATTCGCGCATCGGCGCCCTCGACCGCACCATGGGATTCGCGTTCGGCGCCGCCCGCGGCCTGCTCCTCTGCGTGATCGGCTGGGTGTTTCTGGCATGGCTGGTGCAAGGCCGCATGCCGGACTGGGCAACGAGCGCCAGGACGCGGCCGGTGCTCGAGAATACCGGCAATGCCCTGATCGCCATGCTGCCCGACAATCCGGAAGGCCTGCTGAAGCAGATCCGGCGGCCGCGGCAGGAGGGCGAACCGGCCGAGCCGCCGGCCGAGCCGGCGCCGCCGCCGCCGCCGCGGCGCAGCTGATCGCGGGGGCCGGCGGTTTGCACAGGCGGGCCGGGGCCGCAGACCGGTTCGGCACGGCCGCGAGACGAGGATGGACGCCGGGGTCGACTTAATTTCAAGCGATCCCGCTCTAACGAGCAGCATCGGACTCGCCTTATGCAGAGCGCGTCCTACATGAGCAATGCGCAACGCGCGGGAGAAGCTGGGTGATGTCGCAACGATCCGAAACGTGGCAGGTTGAGCCGTCCGCGGTCGATCTCGACCTCGAAGGCGACACGCTGCGCGAGGAATGCGGCGTATTCGGCATTTTCGGCCACCCGGACGCCTCCGCCATCACCGCGCTCGGGCTTCACGCCCTCCAGCACCGCGGCCAGGAAGCCGCCGGCATCGTCTCCTTCGACGGCCACGTCTTCCATTCCGAGCGCAAGCTCGGCCTTGTCGGCGACAGCTTTTCCGACCGGGGCACGATCGAGCGCCTGGAAGGCCTCTCGGCCATCGGCCACGTGCGCTACTCGACCACCGGCGGCACCGTCCTCAGGAACGTGCAGCCGCTGTTCGCCGAGCTCGACGGCGGCGGCTTCGCCGTGGCCCATAACGGCAATCTCACGAACGGCCTGACGCTGCGCCGCAACCTGGTCCGCGACGGCGCCATCTGCCAGTCGACGACGGACACCGAAGCGATCGTCCACCTGGTGGCGCGCAGCCGCAAGCCGCGCATCGTCGAGCGTTTCATGGACGCGCTGCGCCAGCTCGAAGGCGCCTATTCGCTCGTGGCGTTGAGCAACAAGAAGCTGATCGGCGCGCGCGATCCGCTCGGCATCCGCCCGCTCGTCCTCGGCGAGCTCGACGGCCGCTACATCCTCGCATCCGAGACCTGCGCCCTGGACATCATCGGCGCCCGCTTCGTGCGCGACGTCGAGAACGGCGAGGTCGTGGTGATTTCGGACGAGGGCCTGGAGTCGATCCGCTTCGCGCCGCAGCAGCCGATGCGGCCCTGCATCTTCGAATACATCTACTTCTCGCGTCCGGATTCGGTCGTGAACGGGCGCAACGTCTACGAGGTGCGCAAGGGCATGGGCGCGGAACTGGCCCGCGAAGCGCCGGCCGACGCGGACGTCGTCATCCCGGTGCCCGATTCCGGCGTGCCCGCGGCGCTCGGCTATGCTCAGG
Organism: Beijerinckiaceae bacterium; assembly: GCA_036556825.1. Taxonomy (GTDB): domain Bacteria; phylum Pseudomonadota; class Alphaproteobacteria; order Rhizobiales; family Beijerinckiaceae; genus JAJKJG01. The sequence goes on along the minus strand of DATBIR010000251.1, from coordinate 36,956 downwards.
CGACCGGCATCCCTTACGAGCTCGGCATCATCCGCAACCACTATGTCGGGCGCACCTTCATCCAGCCGACGCAGTCGGTGCGCGAGCTCGGCGTGCGGCTGAAACATTCGGCCAACCGCGCCGCCGTCGCCGGCAAGCGCATCGTCCTCGTCGACGACAGCCTGGTGCGCGGCACGACCTCGGTGAAAATCGTGCGCATGATGCGCGAGGCCGGCGCGCGCGAGGTGCATTTCCGCATCGCCAGCCCGCCGATCACGCATCCGGATTTCTACGGGATCGACACGCCGGAGAAGGAAAAGCTCCTCGCCGCCACGCACGACCTCGACGGCATGCGCGCCTATATCGGCGCCGATTCGCTCGCCTTCCTGTCGATCGACGGGATCTACCGCGCGATGGGCGAGACGAGCCGCAATCCGGGCCAGCCGCAATTCACCGATCACTGCTTCACGGGCGACTATCCGACCCCGCTCACAGATCTCCAGATCGCAACGCCGCGCCGCCTGGCCATGCTCGCCGAAGCCGACTGATGGTCCGGAAGGCGCGATGAGGCAGGCTCTGCGTATCGGCCTCTGCCTGATCCTGCTCTCTGCTTCCGCTGACACGGCCTTCGCTCAGCTGACCGGGCCCTTCGCCGACGCGCTGCATCGCTCGTGCCCGTCCAAGCGTCTTACGTTTCTCAACCCCGGCATTCTTGTCGATGGCATCGCGGCTTTTCTTGACGCGTTGCCGCCGCCGTTGCGAGCGCGCGTCGAAGCGGCCGCCCGGCGAGACCTGGCCAAGTGCGAATTGGGAAGCCCCTGCTTCAACGGCGCTTACATCCGGGCGACAGCACAAATCGGGCTTACGTCGCGCCTGGCCAAGGCGGTTTGCGAGCTGCCCTACACGTGCAAGGCGCCTTTCGCGTGCAACGAAGTCAGCGGCGGCTGAATCAGCCTCTCGCAGCCGCGGTGCATTCGTCTGAGAAGCCCTTGCGCGCGAGCGCGAGCTGGTGCACGCCCGCTCGCCTGAAGCCGTTCCGCCGCAACGCCAGTCCGAGAGCGTCATGGTTCAAAGCTTGCAAGGTCGTATCGCGGTGGTCACCGGCGCATCGCGGGGCATCGGCCGCGCGGTTGCGCTCGAGCTGGCCAAGGCGGGCGCGCATGTGATCGCGCTGGCGCGCACGCAAGGCGCGCTCGAAGAACTCGACGACACGATCCGCGGGCTCGGCGGCTCGGCGACGCTGGTTCCCGCCGACCTCAGGGATTTCGACGCGATCGATCGGCTCGGCGCGGCCATCCACCAGCGCTGGGGCAAGCTCGATATCGTGGTGGGCAATGCGGGCATCCTCGGCGAGGTGACGCCGCTCACGCACCTCGATCAGCCGGTCTGGGACGCCGTCATGGCCGTCAACGTGACCGCCAACTGGCGGCTGATCCGCTCGCTCGACCCCTTGCTGCGCGCCTCCGATGCGGGACGGGCGATCTTCGTCACCTCGGGAGCGGCCCACAATGCCCGGGCCTATTGGGGCGCCTATTCCGTCTCCAAGGCGGCCCTCGAGGTGCTGGCCCGCACCTATGCCGCCGAGACCGCCTCGACCGCCGTGCGGGTCATGCTGGTCAATCCCGGACCGCTGCGCACCGGCATGCGTCGCGCCGCCATGCCGGGCGAGGACCCCATGACCCTGAAGACGCCGGAGGAGCTGGCGCCGCATATCCTGCGCCTCGCCGGCCCGGACTGGACCGACACCGGCAAAATCTACGATTTTCCTCAAGAGCGGGTGCTGACGCCGCGACCGCCCGCATGACGCACGCGCGGGATGGATGCCGTCCCGATCGCGGATCGTGCCCTATGCGAGCGGCGGGCCGACCAGCTCGATGCCGTGCTGGAGCGCGATCGCAGCCAAGGCTTGCGCCTGCTGCGCGGTGGGCGGGCCGGACCGGGGTGGCAGGCCGGGCCCCGCCGCCGGCCGGCCGACGGCGCGCACGAAGCGCTCGAACTTCTCGCCGCAGGTCACGGTCAGCCAGCGCGCGCCGGCGGCCGCTTCGACGCGATATGTGTGCGCGAGGCCTTTCGGAGCCACGAGGCTCTGTCCGGGAAGAGCCCGCACGGTGCGATCGCCGAGGACGAAGCGCAGCTCTCCCTCGAGGATATGAAAGACCTCGTCCTCGTCCCGGTGGATATGCAGCGGCGGCGAATCGCCATGCGCGGCGAGATGTTCGAGAAGCGAGATCCTGTCGGTCCCTTCGCTACAGGAGATCAGCACGGTCACCCTGGTATCGAGAAACCAGAGAGGCTCGCGCGAGGGCATGGGGTCTTGCATGGATCCTCATTTGCGGTGGCATCGCACCACACTCCATCCTGCCCCCTGCTGTAGCACGGATGCCCGCCATCGCCGCGGCGTCGCCGACGGCAGGCCGGCTCCCGGAACGCGGCCCTGGACCGCGCGTTGAGCCTGTTAGGCGAACGGCCAAGCCGCCGGACCCAGGAGCAGGATCAATTCGGATCGAATCGATCCTGCTCTCCTTCTCTTTGTGTCGCATGATCCCGGATCAAGTCCGGGACATGCCTTTTTCGGCAAAGCGGCGCCCACTTTGCCGGATCATGCTCTAGCCACTGGACAGGGTCATGCAATTCTACAGCTTCCGCTTCGGCGACATGAAGGTCGCACAAGCCGATCCCTCGAGCCCGAAGATGATGGCCGTCGAGGTCAATCTCGGCTTCAAGGATCCCGACCGCCATACGGTCGAGGCGATCAAGCTCACGGTTCACGTCCCGCACGATCCCGACAAGACCGTCAGCGCGACCGAGCAAGACGCCTACCGCAAGGTCCAGGGACTGCTGAGCGCCGCTGCCCATTATTGCGCGCTGAAGGGCGTCAAGGAGCTGTGCGACGAGACCGAGAAGAACAAGGCCTTCGTCATCGATACGCGCTGATGCGCTGCGAGGGTGCCTCGAGCGCGGGACCGCTTCAGATCGAATCGCGGCCGCTCCCGTTATCTTTGGGTTGCATGACCTCGTTCGGCGCAGCGGTGACCGCTGCGCCTGATCGGGCCCTAATCGTCGGATCGGCTGTCGTCGGTCTTGCGATTGGTGAAACGCGCGTTGCCGAGTCCCGTGCCGATGGTCAGGACGCCCCAATGCGCGACCTCGCGCATGAACGGCACCTCGCTCAAGCCTTGCACGACGGCGTCGTTGTGCATCACGACTATGGTGTCATGACCGGCGATCGCCGGAATGGCGGCGAGCAGCTTCTCGGGGAGATTGAAACGGCTGCTTTCCCAGTTTCCCGGCAGGTTCTGGCCGCCGCGCTCGATCGAGCCGTCCTCGGCGATGAGGCCGGGGCAGCCGACGCCGATGAACGGCGCCAGCTTGAGCTTCTCCTTCCCGGCGCGGGCGATCAGATCCTCGAGCATCTCGGCGAGATGCGCGACCGCCTCGTCGCGCGATGGATCCGGATCCTCGTCGCGGTAGCGCCACAGCTCGGACTTCCAGACCTCCGCTTTCGACAGGTCCGGCGCCTTGCTCAGATTGGTGCGCACCACACCGGCGCGAATGTTGGTGCCGCCGATATCGACCGCGAGGAGGCCGTTGTGGCCGGAAAACATCCAGGCCGGCTCCAGGTGGGCCGCGCCGATCAGGCCGGCCTCGTCCGGATGGTGCCGGATGGGAACGAGATCGACGTCGGTCCCGCCTGCCTTGAGGATGATGGTGGCGCGGCCGATGGAAAGCTCGCCGACTCGGCTTTCGCGCAAACCGCCGCCGACCACGATGCGCTCCGTGTCGCGCCAGGTCTTCAAGCGCAGGAAACGGCGCACGACGGTGGCGAGCTCCTGCGCGAAATCCTCGATCGCGCTCTGCACCAGGCCGGCCGCTTCCGGATCGCCCTCGAGCAGCAGCTTGTCGAGCTTCTTTTTGCTGAGCTCGTCCGAAGCCGTCTCCCCCAGAGGGTCGTCGCCGACCTGCCGCAGGCGTTCGCGCCAGTCGTCGAGGATCGCACGAAAGGCGCGGTTGCTCGCCCGGTCCCCGACAAAACCCTCGTCGTCGCGCATCTCGACATTGTAATCGTCGACCGTGACGGCAGGGAGCTGGCGGGCACCATTGCGGATTGCTCGAGAGGCCGGCGTCGCGTTGGACATCCACCTGTTCCGAAGAAAGAAGAGACAAAGGTTGACCTTAGCGGCAACGCGAGGCCGCCGCTGTGCGTTCCGGATTGCAGGAGGCGAGCTATTGGCCGTCATGATCAGCGGAGAGCGGCTCGATGAATGAGGGCGCGCGCACATTCGCCCAAGACCTGGCCGGCAGCGGCGTCGGGCCATGGGCGCTGTTTCTCGATTTCGACGGCACGCTCGTGGAGATCGCCGAACGCCCGGACGCCGTGCTCGTGCATCCGGAGCTCGGAAGCGTCCTCACCAGCCTCAGGCGCAGCCTGGCCGGCGCGCTGGCCATCGTCACCGGCCGGGCGATCAACGTCATCGACGATTTCCTGGCGCCGCACGGTTTCGACGTGGCGGGCCTGCACGGGGTCGAATACCGGCTCGCCGGGCAGCTTTTCCCCTGCCGCATCGAGGACCATCGCGACCTGCGTCAGGCCATTGCCGCCGTCCAGCAGCACTTCGCGGAGCAGCCCGGCATTCTGATCGAGGACAAGGGGTGCTCGGTCGCGCTGCATTGGCGCCTCGCGCCCGAGGCCGAGGACGAGGCATGCCAGGTGTTAAAGGACATGGTGGCGAGTCTCGGCAGCGACTATCGCCTGCAACTCGGCAAGGCCGTCGGCGAGGTGCTGCCGGCCCGGGCCAGCAAGGGCCGCATCATCGAGCACTTCCTGCGCGAGCCGCCTTACCGCGGGCGCCGCGCCATCTTCGCCGGCGACGATCTCACCGACGAGCATGCCTTCGAGGCAGTCAACAGGCTCGGCGGCATCTCGATCCGGGTCGGCGCCGGCCCGACCCAGGCCCGCTACCGCGTGCCGACGCCGGCGGCTTTGCGGCAGCTGCTCGGCGGCTGGGCGAGCGACGCCGGCATCCGCCTCGACGGCCTGCCGCTGGCGGCGTGAAACACGCGCCTTGCCGGCAAGGCCACCTGCTCTCCACGCCCCGTCGAGTCCTTCTCCCCAGCCGATCGGCCCGTTCAACCCGGCAGTCGACACCCGCTCGCGACATGCAGTGCGTCGATAAGACTCTGCTCTCTTGACGCAGATCAAGTCAGCGCTGTCCGGCGGTGGTTAGTTGGCGTTGACGCCATGAAATCGGAGCCATGGTCGTCCGCAATCGCGGAGTTGTCCGCGAACCGACGACACAAGCCTGACATCTTGTTTTCCCGAGACCGTTCACACCGGCAATGCCTACCGATCCCAAGGACGAGCAAGGAGGGTGATCGTGAAGGATGTCATGACGGGCCTGTTGCCGCTCGCGAAAAGGCCATCTTTCATCAAAGCCGTTGACGAGGTCTTCGATCGGGCTCGGGACGCCAGGCGCATTCTCCGTCATCCGGCCTTCCTCGTCACGCTCGCCGCCCTGTTCGTGGCTGGGATCCTCCTGTCCATCTTCCTGCGCATGAGCTATGTGCGCGAGCTCGATGGCGGACGTGCGCGGGCGGTCACGCTCAGCCGCCTCCTCGAGGAGCAGACCGTCAGGAGCTTTCAGGCCGTCGACCTCGTCCTTCAGAGCATGTCGGACGCTCTGCGCTCGTTCGCCATCCCCGAGCATGATCCAGCCTTTCAGGCCTTGCTCACGCACCGTCTCAAGATCATCCCGCATGTGCGCACGTTGTTCGTCATCGGCGCCGACGGCTTTATCAAGCATGACACCAATTATCCGCGGACGCCGCGCGTCGCGCTTGCCGACCGCGAGTATTTCATGGTCCACGCAGCCGATCCATCGGCAGGCCTGCACATCGGCAGGCCGCTGCTGAGTCGCGCAGTCGATCGCTGGTTCGTGAGCGTCAGCCGCCGGGTCGATCGTCCCGACGGCTCCTTCGGCGGGATTGTGGTCGCGGCAGTCGAGCCAGACTTTTACGACCGGTTCCTGGCCGAACTCGAAGTCGATCCCAATGACACTATCAACCTCCTTCACAGCGACGCAACCCTGATCGCGAGAGCGCCGGCGGGCCTGGACGTGGTCGGGCAGAAGTTCACCTCCCTGGCGCTCTTCTCGGAGCATCTGCCGCGCAGCCCAAGCGGCACCTACACGGCGACGAGCCGGCTTGACGGCCGGCAGCGCATCGTCAGCTACAGGACCGTCAGCGGACTTCCTCTGGTCGTCACAGTCGCGCTGAGCCGGGAAGCTATTCTGGCCGGCTGGACGGCCTACACCTACACAAGCATTGTCGCATTCTTGCTTTTCGCAATTCTCTGTCTCGCGATCGCGTTCACCGCGGGTCGGCGCCGGATTGAAGCCAGCATCGCGCAGGAGCGCGCCGTGACGGCGCAAAAGCTCGAGATGCTCGGCCAGATGACCGGAGGCATTGCCCACGACTTCAACAACCTGATCGCCGTGGCAAGCGCGAACCTGACCCTAGCCGAGAGGCATATCGAGGATCCTCCCCGCTTCCGGATTCATGTCAGGGGGCTGCGCGAAACCCTTGACCGGGGCGCGAGCCTGACGGCGCGCCTGCTCGCCTTCGCCAGGCGCCAATCGCTCGAAGTGGTGCCGGAAGACGCCAATGAACTCGTCCGCGCATTCGAGCCGATGCTCCGGCAGGCGGCCGGCTCCGGCGTCACCCTGACGCTGCGCCTGTGCCCGAATCTGCCGCCGTGCCTCATGGATCGGGCGCAGTTCGATGCGGCGCTCCTCAACCTGGTCATCAATGCCCGGGATGCGACGGCGGATGGCGGATTGATCGAGATCGCCACGAGTCCTTGGACCGAGCCTGCGGGCTCGCCCACTCTCAAGCCCGGTTCCTATGTTCGCATCAAGGTCCGTGACACGGGCTCTGGCATGGCACCAGCCGACCTGAGGCGGGCTTTTGAGCCCTTGTTCTCCACCAAGGGTGACAAGGGCACGGGGCTCGGCCTGTCACAGGTTTACGGCTTCATGCGCCACATCGGCGGCGATGCACGGATCTCGAGCCGGCTTGGTGCGGGAACTACGGTCGAGCTGCTGTTCCCGGCGGGCGGGAGAGGTGGCGGCGAAGCGGGCCGGGAGAGAAATCCGACGTGATCGCCCATTCCTGGTCCCGGCGCTGACACGCACGCCAGCCGCGGCCCGACTTTGCCGGATCATGCTGCAAAGGCGCCGGTCAGCGGCGCTGCTTCTCGAACGGATTCTTGCTCGTGCGCAGGGACATGCGGATCGGCACGCCCGGGAGTTCGAAAGTCTCGCGCAGGCCGTTGACGAGATAGCGCGTATAGGATTTGGGCAGCGCGTCGAGCTGATTGCCGAAGATGGCGAAATGCGGCGGGCGCGCCTTGACCTGGGTCATGTAGCGGATCTTGATGCGACGGCCGGCGACGGCCGGCGGCGGGTTGGCGTCGAGCGCTCCCTGGAGCCAGTCGTTGAGCTGTGCCGTGGCGATGCGCCGGTTCCACACCTCCGCCACCTGGAACACCGCGTCGATCAGCCGATCGAGGCCTTCGCCGGCAAGGCTCGAGATAGGCACGACGGGCGCGCCCTTGACCTGCGGCAGCAGGCGCGCGGCGTCCTCGCGCAGCTCCTTGAGCAGGCCGGGCTTGTCGGCGACGAGATCCCACTTGTTCAGCCCGATCACCAGCGCCCGCCCTTCCCGCTCGATCAGGTCGACGATGCTGAGATCCTGCTTCTCGAACGGGATCGTCGCGTCGAGAAGAACGACGACCACTTCGGCGAATTGCACGGCGCGCAGAGCGTCGGCGACAGACAGCTTTTCGAGCTTGTCCTGCACGCGGGCGCGCTTGCGCAGGCCGGCCGTGTCGTAAAGCTGGATCGGACGGCCGCGCCACGCCCAGTCGATGGCGATGGCGTCGCGCGTGATGCCCGCTTCCGGCCCGGTCAGCAGCCGCTCCTCGCCGATCAACCGGTTGACGAGCGTCGACTTGCCGGCATTGGGCCGGCCGACGATAGCGACCTTGAGCGGCCGCCCCCTGCCGGCCTGCTCGTCGTCCGCATCGGCCTCGTCGTCACTGGCGAGATGCGGCTGCAGCGCTTCGAACAGATCGCCCAGGCCCTCGCCGTGCTCGGCCGACAGCGGCACGGGGTCGCCGAGCCCGAGCGAAAAGGCATCGTAAGCGCCTGCCATCGCGTGTCCGCCTTCGGCCTTGTTGGCGATCACCACCACCGGCTTGCCCGAGCGGCGCGCCATCTCGGCGAACGGCTTGTCGGCGGGCAGGATACCGGCGCGGGCGTCGATCACGAACAGGATCACGTCCGCATCCTCGATCGCCGCCTCGGTCTGCGCGCGCATGCGGCCGAGCAGCGAGCCCGACTCGGCTTCCTCCAGGCCGGCCGTGTCGATGACGCGGAACTGCAGCGGCCCGAGCCGGGCTTCGCCTTCGCGGCGATCGCGGGTCACGCCCGGGCGATCGTCGACGAGCGCGAGCTTCTTGCCGACGAGCCGGTTGAACAGCGTCGATTTGCCGACATTCGGCCGTCCGACGATGGCGACCGCGGGCGTCATGGCGGCCTTACTGCGTCGTCTGGACCGGGCCGCCGGCCACCAGCGAGGTGTAGATCTCGAGCCGGCTGCGCAGCGCCTGCGGGGTGTCGCGGTCGCCAGCGATCTGATCGAACCAGCGGCCGGCGCCGTCGTAGTCGCCGCGCTTGATGGCGAGCAGCCCGAGCAGCTCGCGCGCCGAATGGCGCCAGGCATTGGTGGGGGTGGCGAGGCGCTCGAGCGCCGGCTGCACCGCCGCCGCATCGGCCGTGTCGAAGCGCAGCATGGCGGCGCGCAGGCGCGCCAGATCCTGCATCAGCGCCTCGACGCGGCCATCGCTGGCAAGGGCGTCGAAGGCCTTGGCGCCGTCTTCGGGATTCTGCTTGCCGAGCTCGGCGGCGAGGCGGAAGCGCGACAGCGTCTGGTAGCCGGCCGGCGCATCCTTGGCGAGCGCTTCGAAGGCCTTTTCCGCGTCCTCGCTCTTGCCGTCGCGCGCCAGCCGCAGCGCGTCCTCGTAACGCACCGCGGCCTCCTCGGCGCGCTGGCGCTCCAGATGCTGCCAGTAGCGCCAGCCGCCGACGGCGGCGACGAGCAGGATTGCGAGCGCAACGATCACGCCGCTGTAGCGCTTCCAGATCTGCATGATCCGGTCGCGGCGGTATTCCTCGTCGACTTCGCGGATAAAATCGCCCATCTCAAATCCCGTGGCGGCCTCACGCCGCCCTGATATTGGGGCCGGTCGCTAGCACGGCTATCACGCAATGGCGAGAGGCGGCTTCAGGTCGCGGGCTTGCGCTCGGGATAGGTGTGCTCGGGAGCGGGGAAGGTCCGCTCGCGCACCTCCTTCGCGTAGGTCTCGATGGCCTTGGCGATCGAGGGGCCGATATCACCGTAGCGCTTGACGAATTTCGGCACGCGCGGGCTGAGGCCGAGCATGTCCTCGAGGACAAGGATCTGGCCGTCGCAGGCCACCGAGGCGCCGATGCCGATGGTCGGAATGGCGACGGCGCTGGTGATCTCGCGGCCGAGAGGCTCGGCGACGGCTTCGACCACGACCGAGAAGGCGCCGGCCTCGGCCACCGCCCGCGCATCCGCGAGGATGGCGGGCCAGTCGGCCCGGTCGCGGCCCTGCGCCTTGAACGAGCCGAGGGCCAGGATCGATTGCGGCGTGAGCCCGATATGACCCATGACCGGGATGCCGCGCTCGGTCAGGAAGCGGATCGTCTCGGCCATGCGCACGCCGCCTTCCAGCTTGATGGCGCCGCAGCCGGTCTCCTTGAGGACGCGCGCCGCCGAGCGGAAGGCCGCCTCGCGGCTCTCCTCGTAGGAGCCGAACGGCAGGTCGACGACGACCAGCGCCCGCCGCGAGCCGCGCATCACCGCATGGCCCTGCAGGATCATCATGTCGAGGGTCACCGGCACCGTCGATTCGAAGCCATGCATCACCATCCCGAGGGAGTCGCCGACCAGGATCACGTCGGCATAGGCGTCGACGAGGCGGGCGGTATGGGCGTGGTAGGAGGTGAGCGCGACGATCGGCTCGCCGCCCTTGCGGGCGCGGATATCGGGGGCTGTCAGGCGGCGGGTCTCGGATTGGGCAGACATGCAGCAGACCTCTCAATCATGCTCTGGCGGGCAGCGCCGGAACGCCGATCAGCAGCGGATGCAGCCAGATCAGGAACGCGAGATAGACAACGGTTCCGATGACGATCGCGAGGACGTCGTTGCGCCAGCCGGCCGGCGCGGCAGCGGGGCCGCCGTGGTCGCCGACCTCGTCGCGCCGCTTGGCGGCGATGCGCGCCACGACCGCCCAGGCGAGCAGGGCCCCGAACAGGATGATGGAGCCGAGGTCGCCGTTGGCGAGGAGATGCGCGAGCGCCCAGATCTTGAGGCCCGCCAGCATCGGATGCTTGAGCGCGCGCCTGATCCGGCCCGGAATATAGGCGGCCACCATCGCCACGAAGGCGAGCCACACCAGCGGCAGGGCCAGGTGACGCGTCCACACCGGCGGGTCCCAGACCTGAACGTAGCCCCCGGCCCGGTAGGAGCCGTAGCCCCAGACGATCAGGATCAGCCCGAGCAGGGAAACGAGCGAATAGAGGCCCTTGTAGGGCCCCTCCCCGAGCCGGGCGATGGCCCGCGCGCGCGCCGCGCGGGCCATGGTGAAGGCGTGCGCGCCGATGAAGACGATCAGTCCGAGGATCAGGATGGCCATGGGCGCCTTTTGCGCCATCCGCCGGCGCAGCGCCAGCGTCGGCCCGGGAAAAGGTTACTTTGCCCCCTTGTCACGCCGGGGCCCGCCACCGAACTCGGGTGGTCCCGAGTTGGGCAGGCTTTGGCTAGCCGCGGAGGCCGAGCATCAGCCGGATGTTCTGGACCGCTGCCCCGGAGGCGCCCTTGCCGAGGTTGTCGAGCCGGGCCACGAGCACCGCGTGCGGATAGGTCCGGTGGGAGAAGACGCGCAGCTCGAGAAGGTCGGTGTCGTTGAGCGCCTCGGGCTCGAGCCGCTCGGCCGCCCTGCCGCCCTCGGCGGTCGCCGCCACCCGCACGAGGCCGCCGTCCGGATAGCGCTGCCGCAGAACCTCCTCGAGATCGCGCGCGGCCGGCCGGGCCGGCAGCATGTCGAGATGCAGCGGCACGCTGACCAGCATGCCCTGACGGAAGTTGCCGACCGACGGCACGAAGATCGGCCGCCGCGTGAGCGCCGAATATGTCTGCGTCTCGGGCACGTGCTTGTGCTCGAAGCTGAGGCCGTAAAGCTCGAAGGCCGGGGCCTGTCCGGCTTCGTAGGCCTCGATCATCGCCCGCCCGCCGCCGCTGTAGCCGCTGACGGCGTTGATCGTCACCGGGTAATCCGGCGGCAGCAGCCCCGCGTCGACCAGCGGGCGGATCAGGGCGATCGCCCCGGTCGGGTAGCAGCCGGGATTGGCGACCCGGCGCGCCGCTCCAATCGCGTCCGCCTGCCCGGGCTCCAGCTCGGCAAAGCCGTAGACCCAGCCGGGCGCCACCCGGTGAGCGGTCGAGGCGTCGAGCACACGCGGGCCGCCTTCGCCCATGGCGTCGACCAGGGCGACAGTCTCGCGCGCGCCGTCATCCGGCAGGCACAGCACGACCAGATCGACCTCGCCGAGCAGCTCGCGCTTGGCCGCCGGGTCCTTGCGATGCTCCGGCGCAATGCTCCTGATCTCGACGCCGGGAACGGCGCGCAGCCGGTCGCGGATGCCGAGCCCGGTGGTGCCGGCCTCGCCGTCGATGAATACGGATGCGGTGCCCTGCCGCGCGCTCAATGTGTCGGTGGTCGTCAGCATGGTGGCCCTCGCGGGAATGCGCCGTTGATATATGGGCCGGGGCAGCCGGCAAAACAAAAGGGCGGCCGAAGCCGCCCTTTTTCGTCTCCGTCGGGAGGACGGGGATTCAGCGCTTCGAGAACTGGAAGCTGCGGCGGGCTTTCTTCTTCCCGTATTTCTTGCGCTCGACGACGCGCGCATCGCGGGTCAGGAAGCCTTCGCGCTTGAGCGGACCACGCAGTTCCGGCTCGTAGTGGGTGAGCGCCTTGGCGAGGCCATGGCGCACGGCGCCCGCCTGTCCCGAGAGGCCGCCGCCATTGACCGTCACCACCACGTCATACTGGCCGGCGCGGTTGGCGATGTGCAGCGGCTGCTGCAGAATCATGCGCAGCACGGGACGGGCGAAATAGGTCTCGACCGGCTTGTCGTTGACGACGATCTGACCGGGGCCCGGCTTGATCCAGACGCGCGCCACCGCGTCCTTGCGCTTGCCGGTCGCGTAGGCGCGGCCCTGGGCGTCGAGCTTCTGGACGTGGACCGGCGCCTCGGGCGCGGCGGGCTGCGCCGGCTGGCCGGCGAGATCGGCGAGGGATTGCAAGGTCGCCATGGTCAGTGTCTCACGTTCTTGCGGTTGAGGGCGGCAACGTCGAGAACCTCCGGCTGCTGAGCCGCATGCGGGTGCTCGGTGCCCTTGTAGACGCGCAGGTTGCCGAGGATGCGCCGGAACAGCGGGCCGCGCGGCAGCATGCGCTCCACCGCCTTTTCGACGACGCGCTCGGGAAAGCGGCCTTCCAGGATGTGGCGCGCCGAGCGCTCCTTGATGCCGCCCGGATAGCCGGTGTGGTGATAATAGACCTTCTGGTCGCGCTTGTTGCCGGTGAGGACGACCTTGTCGGCGTTGATGATGATGACGTTGTCGCCGCAGTCGACGTGGGGGGTGTAGTTCGCCTTGTGTTTGCCGCGCAAACGCATGGCAACGATCGAGGCGAGACGGCCGACCACGAGGCCGGTTGCGTCGATCACGACCCACTTTTTCTCGACTTCGGCGGGTTTCAGCGAAAGCGTTTTCATGCGCTGCATCCCGTGGAGCCTCGGCTCCGGTTCAAAAAAAGACAAACCGCCGCGGAAAGCGCGGCGGCGATGGCGGGCCTGATACGTGAAGGATGGGCCGTTGTCAATCGGTTTTGGCAGGACAACCCGAGCTGAAAGCCTTGCGTAGCCTAGGTTTGCGCGAGCCGGTATCATAATACCGCATAACACCGACCGGGCCGCTGGCGGTCAATCGGGTGACTCGTCCGACAGCTTCTCGACGGCCGCGACGACTGCCGACGGCAGGTAAGGCTTGCGCAGGAACAGGCTGTTGGAGACGAAGCGCGGCTCGTCGGCGGAATAGCCCGTCGCGTAGATCACCGGCAGGTCCGGATGCAGCGAGCGCGCCTTCTCGGCGAGGTCCCAGCCGTCCATGGGGCCCGGCAGGCGGATATCCGTGAACAGCACGCCAACCGGCCGCTGCTGAAGGATCGCGAATCCCTCTTCGGCCGTCTCGGCCTCGAGCACCACGAAACCGGCATCCTCGAGTTCACCCGCGATGGTCTCGCGGACGAGCGCCTCGTCCTCCACGACCAGAATCGTTCGCGCCGAGACTGCCGGGCCAGTATCCCGGCCTTGGTCGAGCTGCAGTGTCGTTCCCATGTCTTGATCCGCCGAACGTTCACGCCGCCGCGAGTGGTATAGTCGATGGACTGGCCGGAGGCCAAGCCGTCCCGGCTCGTTCTAGGGCAGGATCGATCCGGATTGAATCGGCCCTCCCTAATCTTTTTTCGGCCGCATCCGCGTTGCCGGGTCATGCTCTAACGCCGATCCGGGATCGAATAGGTGCCGGTCGCGTGGCAGGCGATTTCCGGGTCGCCGTCGCTCCGCACAAGGATCTCGCCGACCGCGAGGCGCCTGCCGAGCTTGAGGAGGCGGCACTCGGCGATCAGATCCCTCTGCGCCGGCTTGCGCAGGAAATTGAACGACAGGCTCGTGGTCACGGCAAGCGCCACCGGTCCGACCTGGGCAAGAATCGCCACGTAAAGCGCGAGATCGGCGAGCGCCATGATCGATGGGCCCGACAGGGTGCCCCCGGGGCGGATGTGACGCGCGTCGCAAGCCATGCGCAGGCGCGCCCAGAGCGGGCCGACCTCTTCCACAGAATAGATGCGGCCGCCGTGATGGATCTGGGGAAACTCGCGATCGAGAAACGCCTCCACCTCGTCGCGCGTCATCATGATGGAGACGCACGCCCGCCGCGCGTGCGGCGCGTGGCGATGGTTCCGCGATCGCTCTCGTCCGGGGCCGCGGCGAAGCGGCCTTCGCGCCGCGCGCCGGAGCGGCCCTCGGCCGGCGCGACTGCCCCGCCCTGCCCGCGGCCGGTGGAGGCGCCCTGCCCGGCCGGGCGGAACGCGCCGGCAAGGCCGCGCGCCTGCTCGAACACCTGCATGGCGTCGGCAGCCGCCAGGGCGACCGTGGTGCGCACGTCGCTGACGCCGCCGCCGCCCGCCGCGGCGAGCACGGCGGCCGCCATCGCCCTCTCGTCGGGGGCCTCGGCAACGAGCAGGAAGTCGTATTCGCCAAAGGTTACGTAGTAGGACAGGAGCTTGCCGCCGGCCGCCTTCATGAGCTTGCCGACCGCCTTCGAGCGGTCTTCCGGATTGGCTGTCATCCCCTGGATGGCGTCGCGTGTGTAGCGTCCCTGAGAAATGAAGATTGCCATCGTCCCCTCCCGTTCAGGACGCTTCATTCATGCACTGCCCGGCGCGTCTGGCAATCGTTGCAGAACCACGTTCTTGACCTCGGGCGGCAAACGCTTAGACATTTCCGAGACGCGCCGCTGCTGGCGAGCCGGCGCTGCCATATCTCCGGCGGGAGTGCCCCGAGGGTGCAGCGCGTCGCTGCTCCACCGCCCTCGACCTGGTCTGACCGGAGGTCTCCCATGAAGCTCTTGCGGCCGTTCGTTGCGCTTGGCGGATTCCTGATGGCTTTGCTGCCGCTCGCTGCACGCGCGCAGCCCGCGGACGTGACCGTGTTCGCCGCCGCAAGCCTCAAGAACGCGCTCGACGCCATCGCCGATGCGTTCAGGAACGGCACCGGCAAGCGCGTCGCGATCTCATACGCTGCGTCGTCGGCCCTCGCGAGGCAGATCGAGCAGGGCGCACCGGCGGACGTGTTCATCTCCGCCGATCGCGACTGGATGGATCATCTGCAGGCGCGGCACCTCATCAAGCCGGAGAGCCGGCGCAATCTCGTCGGCAACCAGCTCGTGCTCGTCGCGCCGGCGAGCCGGGGCGGCGCTGTCGAGCTCAGGCCGGGCGCACTCGCCGCCGCGCTCGGCAACGGCCGGCTCGCCATTGCGCAGGTCGCAGCGGTGCCGGCGGGTAAATACGGCAAGGCGGCGCTCGAGCATCTCGGCTTATGGGACGAGGCCGCCGGGCGACTGGCCGAATCCGAGAACGTGCGCGCCGCCCTGACCTTCGTGGCGCGCGGCGAGGCGCCGCTCGGGATCGTCTACGAGAGCGACGCGCATGCGGAGCCCGGCGTGAAGGTCGTCGCGCGATTTCCCGAGACAAGTCACCCGCCGATCGTCTACCCAGCCGCGCTGATCCGTGCGTCCACCCGGGCCGAGGCCGCGCGCTTTCTGGAGACGTTGCGCATGCCGGCCAGCGCCGCGATCCTCGCCCGCGAAGGTTTCATTCCCCTCGATTAGTCCGCCTGCATGATGACGCCATTCACTTCTCCATCCGGTCCGCAGCAGTGGCGCCACAGGCGCGCGCGCAGCGGCGAAGCGGTGGGGGTGGGCGCGCCCTTCCGCCTTCGAAAAGGCTGACGCGTGGAGCTCACACCCGACGAATGGGTTGCCGTGCGGCTGAGCCTCAAGGTCGCGCTCTGGGCCACCCTGGCGAGCGTCCCGGTCGCGATCGCCGTCGCCTACGCGCTCGCGCGCGGACGCTTTCCCGGCAAGGCCCTGCTCGACGGCTTCGTGCATCTGCCGCTCGTGCTGCCGCCGGTCGTGACCGGATACCTGCTGCTCCTGACATTCGGGCGCCGCGGCCCGGTCGGCGCGACCCTCGAGAGTTGCTGCGGGATCGTGTTCTCGTTCCGCTGGACGGGCGCTGCCCTGGCAGCCGCCGTCATGGCCTTTCCGCTTGCGGTGCGAGCGATCCGGCTGTCTCTCGAGGCGGTGGATCTCGGCCTCGAACAAGCGGCCGGCACCCTCGGCGCCAGCCGTCTGTGGATATTTCTCACGGTCACCTTGCCGCTTGCCTTGCCGGGTGTGCTCGCCGGAATGGTCTTGAGCTTCGCAAAAGCGCTCGGCGAGTTCGGCGCCACGATTACTTTCGTGTCGGCGATTCCGGGCGAGACGCAGACGGTGCCGGCCGCGATCTACGGCTACACACAGGTGCCGGGTGGCGAAGCCGGAGCCCTGCGGCTCAGTCTCGTGGCCATCATCATCGCGCTCGTCGCCGTGACCGCGTCCGAGCTTCTCGCGCGACGGGTGGTGAAGGACCGCGCCGGCCTATGAGCATCGCGGTCGCCGTCACCCACCGCCAGGGCGACTTTGCGCTCGAGGTGGCGTTCGAGGCCAACGCGCATGTCGTCGCCCTGGTCGGCCCGTCGGGATCGGGCAAGACGACGGTGCTCAACGTGATCGCCGGTCTCGTGCGGCCGCGGCACGCGCGCGTCGTGGTGCAGGGCCGCGTCCTGACCGACACCGAGCGGCGCCTCTTCGTGCCGCCTCACAAACGGCGCATCGGCTACGTGTTTCAGGAAGGTCGGCTGTTCCCGCATCTGACGGTCCGGCGCAATCTCACCTACGGCCGCTGGTTCACGCCGGTGGCCGAACATTGGGCGAAGCTCGACGAAATCGTGGCGCTGCTCGGCATCGGGCATCTGCTCGAGCGCCGCCCGGGGACCTTGTCAGGCGGCGAAAAGCAGCGCGTCGCGATTGGGCGGGCGCTGCTCGCCTCCCCGCGCCTGCTGCTGATGGACGAGCCCCTCGCCTCCCTCGACGAGGCCCGCAAGCGCGAGACCTTGCCCTATATCGAGCAGCTCCGGGACGAGCTTTCGATCCCGATCGTCTATGTGAGCCACAGCCTGGCCGAGGTCGAGCGGCTGACCGACCAGATCGTGCGCCTGGAGGCCGGCCGGGTCACGGCCGCAGACGCCCCGGCCGGGGCGCCTGCATTGCACTCGAGGACGGAAGACGCCAGTTAAAGGCCATGGACCACGACTCCTATTCCGACCAATACATCCTCGACCTCCTCAAGTCGGTGAAGACGATCGCCCTGGTCGGCGCGTCGAACAATCCGGCACGCCCCAGTTGGATCGTCACGAAGTATCTGCTCGAGCGCGGCTACGACGTGATCCCGATCAATCCCGGCTGGGGGGGCCGCGAAATCCTCGGCCGCACCGTCTATGCCAGGCTGAAGGACATCCCGCGGCCTGTCGACATGGTCGAGATCTTCCGCAACTCCGAGGCCGCAGGCCCGATCACCGACGAGGCGCTGGGCCTCGAGCCGCTGCCAAAGGTGATCTGGATGCAGCTCTCGGTTCGCAACGACGATGCCGCCCGGCGCGCCGAAGAGAAAGGCGTGCAGGTCGTCATGAACCGCTGCCCCAAGATCGAATACGGCCGCCTGTCGGGCGAGATCTCCTGGCAGGGAGTCAACTCGCGCATCCTGTCCGCCAAAAAGCCGGCGCTGGCCGGCAAAGGCTTTCAGAAGCTCACGATCAACCGTCCCGGGACGGGCTGACGCCCGGGCGCGAACTTCGCGGGCGGTGGCACGTTGTCCCTGATCAGGGGCGAGGGTGCCGCAATGGGCTGGATCGTCGGTCGTCGGGTCTTGCCCGCAATCGCCTGCATGGCGGTGCTCCTCGTCCTCAGCGCGGCCGGCGCCTTTGCGCAAGGCGTGTTCACGCCGATACCGGGCTCGGCTCCTGCGGCGAGCGGGCCGAACTCGGTCAACCCAAGCGCCGCCGCCTCCGATCGCAATCCGAGCGCCTATAATCCAAGCGCGGCTCCGTCCGCGATCTCGACGCCGAACGCCCTTAATCCGAGCGCCACGCCCTCCACCTTTGCGCCGCAGGTGTCGCCCGCCACGGGCCCGACCGTCACTCCCCGCTCCATGGTGTCGCCGCGCCGGATCGCGCGGCCGCGCGATCGCGCGAAGCGGGCCGTCCGCAGGGGCGAGCGCGCGCCCGCCCGCCGCGCCGCCTCGGCCACCGCGGCGCCGCCGCGGGAAGCCGTACGGCGCACCGACCAGAGGGCGCGCGCCATCATGGGCAGCGTGTGCCGCGGCTGTTGAACCACTCCACTTTGCAGTCAATTAGCCCGGCATGGTTCCGGCGGGGCGCCTCCCCTTCCCCCCAGCCAAAGGCGAATATTGCAAAGGTTCCGGAACGTGAACCCGTAAGCGGCGTTCATATTTTGTTGTTTTTGCGCGTTGTCGCGCCCGGGAGGTCAGCCCAATGACGGATACTTTGCAAACCGGAGCCATGGCTCAGAACGAGTCCAGCATCTCCGGAATGATCAATGACGCGCAGACGCTGGTCTCGAGCATTGCGTCGAGCGCACAGGATGCGGCGCTCGGGGTCGTCGAGCAGCAGAAGGCCGAAGCGGCGCAACGCGTCGAAGAGGTGGCGCGAACGCTCGACGATGCGGCTGAGCAGGTCGAGCGGGTGCTGCCGGGGGCGGCCCCCCACATCCGCAACGCGGCGTCCGGAATTCACAACGTCGCCGACATGATCCGCGAGCAAAGCATCGAGGATGTGGTCGACGGCGTGACGGACTTCGCACGCCGCCAGCCGATGATGTTCTTCGGCGGATCGGTCCTGGCCGGCTTTGCGCTCGCCCGCTTCCTGAAAGCTTCCGCCGATCGGCGTTACGAGGAAGCTGCCGAGGAGACCGCGCGGCAGACGGGTGCCGCGCGCGGCGGCTCACGGGCTAAGAAACGGAAGTCCGCGAGCGCGGCATCGCGCGGCGGCGCCGGAGATGACGAGGAAGCTGCCGCGACGGCGGACGCAAACAGGAGCAGCTGAGATGGCCACGAATTCAGATCTGGACACGCTCGAGCGCGAGGCCGAGGAGGCGCGCGCACGTCTTGCCGCGACCCTCGATCGCCTGAGCAGCCCCGCAACGGCCGAAGCGGTCAAGCAGGAGGTGACGGACTACGCGCAAGGCCTCAAGAACAAGGCCATGGACTATGTGCAGACAACCAAGGATAACGTTGTCGAAACGGGACGCCAAAAGGCCGACAGCTTCGCCGAGCAAATCAAACAGAAGGCGCTGGCGAATCCGCTCGGCGTCGCTCTGATCGGCGCCGGCATCGGCTGGCATCTCTACAAGAAACCGCCGATCACGACGCTGCTGATCGGCGCCGGCATCGCAACCATGCTCAGAGGTGACTCTGCGCCAGGCGACGGCAGCCTCGCCTATCGTAATCCTTATGACCGAGAGCGGCCGCGCGGTTACGTTCCGGGCGGCGTCGCCGGATACGGTTATCCCTCGACGGAGAGCTCCAGCATCGGCGAGCGGGTGACGACTGCCGCGTCTCGCACGGGCTATATGGCGCGTGAGGCGGCGGCGACGGCGCGCGACAAGGCTCACGACGCGGCGGCGCGGGTGTCGGATCTCGCCGAGAGTGCTGCGACGACGGTGTCCGACACGTTCAACAGGGCCGGCACGGCCATCTCGGAATCCGCGCAACGCACCGGGACGACGCTCTCCGAGACGGCCGAGAGTGCGCGACGGGCTGTTTCCGACACGGCCGACAATGCACGACGGACGCTTGCCGACACCGCCGACAGCGCCGCACGATCAGCTTCCGACACGGCGCGTGCGATTTCAGAGACAGCCGACCGCGTTGTCACGACCGCTTCGGACATGCTCGAACGCACCACCGCGATGGCCAGCGAGACCGCACGAGACGCGGTGGCGCGAACCAGGGAAGCCGCGGCGCAGGCGCAGCGCAATCCCGTGCTGCTTGGCGCGCTCGGGCTCGCAGCGGGCGCCGCAGTCGCACTCGCGTTGCGCAGCAGCGCGCGCGAGGAGCGCACGATGACCCCGACGCGGCAGGCGCGCGCGAGCGGCCGCGGCGCCAAGCGTACGCGCAGCACGACGCAGGTGTCGCGCAGCATGGCTTCGTCGGCAGGCGACAGGTTCGGCGATCTGACGGAGCGCGCCGGCGACATCAGCGACGACATCGCGTCCTCCGCGGCTGATGCGGCTTCGAATGTCAGCCGGTCTGCCAGCCGGGCGGTCGACGCAGCGGCCGAAGCTGCGTCCGCAGCGGGGTCGCGTGCCTACCGTGCCGCCTCCTCGGCCTATCGCAGCGCTGCCGAGACAGCCTACGATGTCGGCCGCCAGGCGCCTCGGACCGCCAGCTGGCTCGGCGAAGAGTTGTCGGAGCTCGGCACGCGCTATCCGCTCCTGCTCGGTGCCGTGACGCTGGCGATTGGCGCCGCGCTCGGCGGGTCGATGCGCACGAGCGAACGCGAGAATCGCCTGATGGGCTCGCTGAGCGACAAGTTGCGGCAGCGCGCGTGGGACGCGGCCGACGAGCAGTTCGACCGGGCCAAGGAAGCAGCCGGCGCGGTTGCCGATCGCCTGCATGCGCAGTTCGGCCCGGAGGAGCGGGTCGATCGCTCGGCCGACTTCGAGACCGTAATCGGCGGCGGCAAGCCGGGTGACGGATCCGAGGACCGCGCCCCCGCATCGG
Source organism: Beijerinckiaceae bacterium (assembly GCA_036556825.1). Taxonomy (GTDB): domain Bacteria; phylum Pseudomonadota; class Alphaproteobacteria; order Rhizobiales; family Beijerinckiaceae; genus JAJKJG01. The sequence continues at coordinate 16,369 of DATBIR010000251.1, read as the reverse complement.
GACGTTAGACAAGACGCGCGGAGCGGCTGGAGCCCCGCTCCGCCCGCTCTCTCTTACCACTACGTCTCTGCAATCAGGCGCATAAACGAACGGCGGAGGGACAGCGTCCATCCGCCGCTTTCGTGTCGCATTGATCCTCCGGCAAAGCGGGGTCCACCCCGGATCGAGTCCGGGGGAAAGCTTCTTGCCGGGCGATGTCAATGCATCGTGTAGGGACGCAGCGCTTCGGGCGTGCGCATGTCGCGCGGCACCTGGAAATCGCGCGCGACGCCACGCATTTCATGGGGAGGGCGTGGCAAGCCGCTGCGATCGCTGTAGTCGCGCAAAGGCGGCTGCGGGCGCGTGTCCTCGCGGCTGAGGGCCTGCCCGCAATATACGTCGAGCGCCGTCGCGCCGGCGACCGCCGCGAGCGCCAGGACAACGTTGCCTCTTTGCGGATTGTCAGGGTCCAGGCCGGGCACCAGGGTCGCGACGTCGAGGGCGTCGCCGGCGACGCGGCCCCAGATCCACGGCGTCGGATCTTCGGACGCGAGGATGCCGATCCCGGTGGCGATCTCGCGCATGCCATAAGCGCGGATCAGCGTCTCCTGTCCGTCCATCCCGAGAGCGCGCGCGAGCGCGCGCGGCGCGATCACCTCGGCAAGGCCGAGCGCGATCGAGAACACGCCGAGGCCGCGGGCGAGCGTGTCGGTCGTGGAATCGGGATGGCCACGCCGTCCCGTTCTGTCGGTTTCATAACGCATGCATGCCTCCTTTGCTCAGGGCGTAGCGGTGTGTCGTGGGGAGAACCGGCACTGGGCAGTCGGCATTCGACGCTGACAGCACGTCCGCGCGAGATGCCGAGTGCCGTCTGCCGGCTGCCGGCTGCCGCTCGTTAAGGCTTCAGCACCACCTTGATGCAGCCGTCCTGCTTGTCCCTGAATGTCTTGTACATCTCAGGGCCCTGTTCGATCGGCACCGTATGGGTGATCACGAAGGACGGGTCGATCTGTCCTTCCGCGATGCGGCGGAGCAGATCGTCGGTCCAGCGATTCACGTGCGTCTGTCCCATGCGCCACGTCAGGCCCTTGTTCATCGACGCGCCGAACGGGATCTTGTCCAACAGGCCGCCGTAAACGCCCGGAATCGACAGCGTCCCCGCCGCCCGGCAGACATAGATCATCTCGCGCAGCACGTGCGGCCGATCGGTCTCGAGCATCACCGCCTGCTTGACGCGGTCGTAGACCGAGTCGAGCGTTGCAGTGGCGTGCGCCTCGAGGCCGACGCAATCGATGCACTTCTCCGGGCCTTTGCCGTTCGTGAGTTCGGCGAGGCGCTCGATGACGCTCTCCTCCTCGAAATTGATCGGGATGGCGCCGCCGGCTTCCGCCATGGCGAGCCGCTCGGGCACGCGGTCGATCGCGATCACCTGCCTGGCGCCGAGCATGACGGCGCTGCGGATGGCAAACTGCCCGACGGGGCCGGCGCCCCAGATCGCCACCGTATCGGTCGGCTCGATGTCGCACTGCACGACCGCCTGCCAGCCTGTCGGGAAAATGTCGCCGAGAAACAGCACCTGCTCGTCGGTGAGCCCGTCGGGGATTTTGACGGGCGCGACATCCGCATAGGGAACGCGCACGTATTCCGCCTGGCCGCCGGCATAGCCCCCGGTCAGATGCGTATAGCCGAACAGCCCCGCCGTGGTGTGGCCGAAGAGCTTGTCGGCGACCTCCTTGTTGCGGTTGCTGCGCTCGCAGACGGAAAAATTGCCGCGACGGCACTGGTCACACTCGCCGCACGTGATCGTGAACGGCACCACCACACGGTCGCCGACCTTGAGCTTCTTGTTCTCGCGGCCGACCTCGACGACCTCGCCCATGAATTCATGACCGACGATATCGCCCGACTGCATGCCGGGCATGAAGCCGTTGTAGAGGTGCAGGTCGGAACCGCAGATGGCGCAGCTCGTGACCTTGATGATGGCGTCGCGCGGATGCTCGATTTGCGGATCCGGGACTTCGTCGCAGCGGATGTCATTCTTGCCGTGCCAGACCAGCGCTTTCATGCGGTTTCTCCTCGCGCTTCGGGTGGAGCGCTTTGGAGGCTTAAACGCGCAAGCTGCAATCGGTTCCCTACCTTGTATTGCTGCGCTTCTCCTGTCTTCCCGGACGGGTGCTGGGAGCGGATGCGAGCGGAAAGCCGAATCGGAATGGGGCTCCGCGACGGCCAAGCTTGCTTGTTGCGCTTCGAAGCGTCGGCCCCTACCTGCTCAAGTCGGGCTGAGGGCATGCCATGCAAGCGAAGGTGATCGATCGTCCGGACCGCAGCCGCTTCGAGCTGTCGCTCGAGGATGACGTTGCGGTCGCCTATTACCGTGTGGAGGGCGGGCGCATCCTCCTCGTCCATACCGAGGTGCCGCCGCGTTTCTCCGGACAGGGCATCGGCTCGCGGCTGGCGCAAGGCGTGTTCGATGCGGTGCGCGCCAGCGGGCGCAAGGTGGTTGCCCAATGCCCGTTCATGGCAGCCTATGCCGGCCGCCATCCCGAATATGCGGACCTGCTCGACCGGTGAGGGTGACGACGGTCAGGCGATCACGGACGGCGCGTTGCGCCCGGTCTTCTCGCGCAGCTGCGCGAGATCGCGTGCCAGCGTACCAAGCTCCGACAGCGCCGCGTTTGCGTCCTGCGTCTGCAGGCGCGGTTCCGGCTCGTAGCGCTCGAGATAGACGCGCAGCGTCGCGCCCGACGTGCCGGTCCCCGACAGGCGGTAGACGAGCCGCGCGCCTTCCGCGAACAGGATGCGGATGCCCTGCTGCGTCGCGACGCTGCCATCGACCGGATCCGTGTAGGTGAACTCGTCGGCGGTTTCGACGGTCAGTGCGCCGAGACGGCGGCCGGGCAGCTTCGGCAGATCGGCGCGAAGCGACGCGATCACGTCCTGCGCGGCGTCGGCGTCGATGCCTTCATAATCGTGGCGCGCATAATAATCGCGCCCGTAGGCCGCCCAGTGGTCGGCGAGAATCTTGGCGAGCGGCTCCTGCCGGACCGCGAGGATGTTCAGCCATAGCAGCACCGCCCACAGCCCGTCCTTCTCACGGATGTGGTTGGAGCCGGTGCCGGCGCTTTCCTCGCCGCACAGCGTGATCAGGCCGGCGTCGAGCAGATTGCCGAAGAACTTCCAGCCCGTCGGTGTCTCGAACGAGCGGATGCCGAGCCGCTGCGCGACGCGGTCGGCGGCGCGGCTGGTCGGCATCGAGCGCGCTACACCGGCGAGGCCGCCGGCATAGGCGGGCGCCAGATGGGCATTCGCAGCAAGGATGGCGAGGCTGTCGGACGGCGACACGACGAAGCCGCGCCCGACGATCAGGTTGCGGTCGCCGTCGCCGTCGGATGCGGCCCCGAAATCGGGGGCCGCCGGCCCCTCGAGCGCCTCGATCAGGTCGTGCGCATGAACCGGGTTGGGGTCGGGGTGCAGCCCGCCGAAATCCGGCAGTGGCTCGCCGCGCATCACGGTGCCGCCCGGTGCACCGAGCCGGTCCTCGAGGATCGCGCGCGCATAGGGCCCCGTCACCGCGTGCATCGCGTCGAAGCGCATGCGGAAGCCGCCTTCGAACATGGCGGCGATGCGCCCGAAATCGAAGAGCCGTTCCATCAGCGCGGCGTAATGCGAGACCGGGTCGACCACCTCGACGATCATCGCCCCGGCGCGCTGCTCGCCGAGACGCGCGAGGTTGATATGGACCGCGTCGTCGAGGCGGTATTGGGTGAGCTGGAGGGTACGCTCGTAGATCGCGTTGGTGACCCCGGCCGGCGCCGGGCCGCCATTGGCGATGTTGAACTTGATGCCGAAGTCGCCGTTCGGTCCGCCGGCGTTGTGGCTGGCCGACAGGATGATGCCACCTTGAGCCCGGCGCTCTCGAATCAGGGCCGAGGCCGCCGGGGTCGAGAGCAGGCCGTTCTGGCCGACGACGACACGGTCGATCCCGTTGGCTGCCGCCATGCGCAGGATGACCTGTATGGCGCGGTCGTTGAGATAACGGCCGTCGCCGCCGAGCACCAAGGTGGCGCCGCGCAGATCGGCAGTGTCGAAGATCGCCTGGACGAAGTTCTCGATATAGCCCGGCTGCTCGAAGACCGGCACGGCCTTGCGCAGGCCGGAGGTGCCGGGGTTCTGATCCTTGAACGGGCTGGTGGGGACGGTGGTGATCACGCAAGATCCAATCAGAGAAGCGCGGAGGCTAGCCGGGTGGCGCGAGACGCATAGAACATTCCGGTCCGGCACAGAAGCGCCAGCCAAGCACTCAAGCGGCCGTTCTCAATCGGGTTCAGCGATCGGTTTGCCGCCCGCAGGGCCCGTCAGGCCGGAAGCCTAAGGAACTCGTCGCGGCCGCCAGCCCCCGCGCCCGTTCCAGCCTTGTCGCGTCGGGGGCGTTAATGCTGTATGGCTCCGCTTGACTTGACCGGCCCAGTCTCGTTCTCTTAAACGAACTTTTGTTCGCTAGACAGTCCGGACCGCGGCCGGACTTGCATCCAGGAGCTTTCATGACCGACCGCCTGCCCGGCTTCCATACCCTTTCCATTCACGCCGGAGCGGCGCCGGACGCTGCTACCGGGGCGCGCGCGACGCCGATCTACCAGACCACCTCATTCGTGTTCGACGATGTCGACCACGCCGCCTCGCTGTTCGGTCTGCAGGCCTTCGGCAACATCTATTCGCGCATCGGCAACCCGACCTGTGCCGTGCTCGAGGAACGTGTCGCGGCGATCGAGGGCGGCACGGCCGCCCTGGCGGTAGCTTCCGGCCACGCCGCGCAGGTCATCGTCATGCATGCGCTCATGCAGCCGGGCGACGAGTTCGTCGCAGCGCGCAAGCTGTATGGCGGCTCGATCAACCAGTTCACGCATTCATTCAAGAATTTCGGCTGGAACGTGGTGTGGGCCGACAGCGACGATCCATCGACCTTCGAAGCCGCGATCACGCCGCGTACCAAGGCGATCTTCGTCGAGTCGATCGCCAATCCCGGCGGCGTCATCGTCGACCTGGAGGCGATCGGACAAATCGCCAAGCGTCACAACATCCCGTTCATCGTCGACAACACAATGGCGACGCCGTATCTGATCCGGCCATTCGAATACGGCGCCGACATCATCGTGCATTCGGCGACCAAATTTCTGGGCGGCCACGGAAACTCCATCGGCGGCGTCATCGTCGACGGCGGCCAGTTCAACTGGATGGGCGACGACCGCTACCCGATGCTGTCGAAGCCGCGCCCGGAATATGGCGGCATGGTGCTGGGCGAGACATTCGGCAATTTCGGCTTCGCGATCGCCTGCCGCGTGCTCGGCCTGCGCGACCTCGGCCCGGCATTGTCCCCGTTCAACGCCTTCCTGATCCTCACCGGGATCGAGACCCTGCCGCTGCGCATGCAGCGCCACTCCGACAACGCGCTCGTGGTGGCCGAGCACCTTGAGGGTCACGAGGCGATATCGTGGGTGAGCTATCCGGGGCTGAGCTCGGACCGCTACCACAATCTCGCCAAGCGCTACTGTCCGAAAGGCGCCGGCGCGGTGTTCACCTTCGGTCTGCGCGGCGGCTACGACGCCGGCGTGCGCCTGGTGTCGAACCTGCGGCTGTTCTCGCATCTCGCCAATATCGGCGATACGCGCTCGCTCGTGATCCATCCGGCCTCGACCACCCACCGGCAGCTCACTGATGAGCAGCGCGCCCGCGCCGGCGCCGGCCAGGAGGTGGTGCGCCTGTCGATCGGCCTCGAGGATCCCGAGGACCTGATCGCCGACCTCGACCAGGCCCTCGCCGCGGTGGCATGACGATCCGCTGGGAAGAGCAGGAGAACGGCGACTGGCACGGCCTGTCGGGTGAGCTGATCGTCGCCCTTGTCGTGCCCGACCGGGGCGGTTTGGCATCGGCGGAGAACGCCACACCCGCTTCGGAAAAAGCCAAGTTGCCGGCGCGCAAGGCGAATCCCAAGCGCTGGCTGTGGGAAGTCACCGTGCAGCGCCCGCCCGGCTGGCGCAACGAAGGCCACCGCACGAGCGCCCTCGCCGCCCGTCGCGCCGCCGACGACTACTGGACGCGCTGGTGCGAGGCGGGCGCGCTCAAGCCCGATATCGAACGCCTGGTCACAGGATCGGAGGCCGCCCCTCGCACCCCGGCGCGGAAGCGGCGCGCCAAAGCCTGAGCTGCTGCCGCATGTCGCTTGCTCCGCCCTCACGTCTGTGATCCGCTCTCGGGAGACCCAGCCTGCGCGAGGAGCTTGTGCCGCGACCAGGGAACGCCATGGCCTCGTCAACCAAGTCGGCTCGTCGACGTTAAATAGCGGTAGGGCTACGGTTTTCAGGCAGCGCAACGGAGGAGAGCATGGAGGCGAAGGATCTGGAGCGCCGGCTCGCCGAGCTGAGGACGCGGCTCGCAAGGCTGTCGCCGCCGTGTCAGGAGCAGGCGCTCGACGCTTTCGCCGACGTGCTCACGGTTCTGGAGCTGCCGCGCGACAAGGATGGCCCGGTCAATATTCTGGTTACGCTCGAGCACGAGTCGAACATCGAGTATCCGAGCGGATAATTTCCACGCAATTTCTTTCCGGAGCAGCGTCTTAACGCCGAAGGGGAATCCCCGGTCACGCGCGATGCGGCGGTCGTCGCACCCGGTTGTTGCTTCTCCTCTGACGATTGCCCACAGGGACGCGGGTGCTACGCGTTGCCGCGCAAGCTTGACTTGCCGTCCTGCGTATGTACGCGTCGCCGCTCGCCTGAAAGTGGGAAAGAACGGACGGACAGCGGAATGACTCCTGCGCTCATCGTGGTCGGGGCTGACAAGGGCGGCGTCGGGAAGACGACCGTAAGCCGCCTCCTGCTCGACTATCTCGCCGCCCGCAAGACGCCGGCGCGTGCCTTCGACGCCGAGCACCCGCGCGGCACGCTCGAGAGGTTCTTTCCGGATATCACCGATATCGTCGATGTGACTAACACCGCCGACCAGATGCGCATCCTCGACACGCTCGACAATTCGGGCGCCAAGGTGAGCGTCCTGGACGTGCGCGCCGGCCATCTCGGGCCGACGCTGAAGGCCCTCGAGGATGTCGGCTTCCTCGAAGCCGCGAAGGAGGGGCAGTTCACCTTCTGCCTGTTCCACGTGCTCGGGCCCTCGGTGGCCTCGCTCGACGAGATCGAGACGACGGCGCCCTACGTCGCCGACGCGAATTATTTCCTCGTCAAGAACCATTATAACGACACCACCTTCTTCGAGTGGGATCCGGAGACGTATCACGGCTATTTCGACGAGGTGGCCGCAGCCGGCGAGATCTCGATCCCCAAGCTCGACGAGCTCGCCTACGAGCAGGTCGAGCTGGCGGGCGTGCCCTTCGCCACCTTCGTCGACGACAAGACCGCCGACAACAAGCGCGCCCACAACTCCTTCGTGCTGCGCGGCTACGTGCGCACTTGGATGCGGCAGGTGGCGGATGAGCTCGACCGCGTCAAGCTCATGGAGATCCTGGCGCCGCCGAAGCAGGCTTCGAGGCAGAAGAAGCGGTGACGCGATGGGCGTTGCCGCACACCGATGCTGATGGTCGACGAGGCGCCGGTCGATCGCGATCCATGGGCACCTGAGCCGACGCGGCGCACCACATTCATCTACATCGTGTGCTCGCCCGCGGCGGGGGTCGGCAAGACGCTGACCGCCCGGCTCGTGCTCGATTATTTCCTGAGCGCGGATCGCCGTCCTCTCGGCTTCGAGACGAACCACCTCGAGCCGGCTCTGGCCAAGTTCTTTCCGCACGACGTGACGGCGGTCGACCTGTCATCGACCCGCGGCCGGATGGCCCTGTTCGATCGTCTCATCGTGGCCGACGAGCGGCCGAAGGTGGTCGACCTGTGGCATCTCACCTACGAGCCGTTCCTGCGCCAGGCGCGCGAACTCGACTTCTTCGAAGAATCCTGGCGGCGCGGCGTCGAGCCGGTGCTCCTGCTGATGACCGACGGAACCGAGCGCTTCGTGCGCGAGATCCGCGCCCTCGCGACGCAATGGCCCGGCATCAGGATCGTGCTCGTCCACGACGAGGGGGTGACGAGGCTGCCGGAGGAGGCCGGCCCGCCACGCTCGCTCCGCCTCGTGCCGCATGTGCTCGTCCTGCCGGACCTCGATATCGTGGTGCGCCGCGCCCTCGACCAGCCGAACCTGCTCGCCGACCGCCTGCTGCGCGAGCCCAATCCGAACGTCTCGTTCATCATCGAGGCGCGAGTGCGCGCCCTGCTCGGGCCGTTCTTCGACCAGTTCGAAGGCCTGGAAATGACCCTCGCCCTCGAGAATACGAGCTTTCTGGGCTGAGCCCTCCACCATCGTCATCGCGGGGCGCCTGCGGCGCTCCCGGAATGACGAAGCGCGGCTACAGGATGATGTCGGCCCGGGCCAAGGCCGTGATGCCGTTGAGCTGAACCTCGAAATCCGCAATCCGGTCACCGTTGGTGTCGCCCTGGAGAAGGTGCCCGGCGAAACGCAGCTGTCCATCGACGCCGCTGAAGGCGCGAGCGCCGATGAATGTGAATGCCTGATTGCCCGGCGTTCCGTCCGTGTCGGCGTCGATGGTCGAGACATCGATCCTGTCGTGCTGGACGCGGCTGAAGGTGACGACGTCGTGTGCCGAGCCGCGCCGCGATTCGGTCACGGCGTTGAAATCGAAACGGTCGGCGCCGGGACCGCCGTCCATGACGTCCCTGCCGAGACCGCCGGTGATCACGTCATTGCCGCCCAAGCCCTTGAGGATATTGTTGCCGGCGTTGCCGGTGATGACGTTCGCCGAACTGTTCCCCGTGCCGTTGATCGCGGCGATGCCGAGCAGGCCGAGATCACGCGCGCCCGCGCCGAGCGTGGTCGTCGCGGAGGACAGGATCTCGCTGTTGTCGACGAGATCGACCTTGGCGTTCTTCGACCCGGCAGCGATATGCGCGGTGACCGCGGCCGGCAGGCCGCCGCCGGAGAAGGTGACGGAGAGGTTGCCGCCGCGCGTGCTGACGTCGTAGCCGCCGGCGGCTTCGGTCGTGTCCGCGCCGACCGTCGCGGCGCCGGACTTGACCGTCACGCGCACCCCGCCGCGCCCCTCGCCGATGTCGTAGAAATTGTCGCGGTCCGCATCCCGGATCGCCACGCCCGTGACGAAGACCTGGTTGCCGGAAGCGGCGAAATTCTGTGTCTGCATGCCGACGGTGAAGGTCGTGCTGCCCTGCGTGAAGGAGCCGATGGCGTGGCCGACGCCGAGTTCCTCGAAGTTGCCGTTGAGGATGTTGACGCGGTGCCCGCGGCCGGCGACGCCCCGGTCGATGAACAGGAGCTGATAGTCCTGGAGCGCGGTGGCGGCCGCATTGCTGCCGGACACGAAGGCGATGTTCTCGCCGAAGGCCCACGGAAGCACGAAGGCATAGCCTGCGTTGCGCATGCGCGTCTGCGGGTCGAAGTCGCCGATGCCCAAATGGTTGTCTTCGTCGTTGCCGAAACCGTTCAACGCACGCGTGCCCAGGAGCACCAGATTCTCCACCTCCGACGAGAGCGTGAGCGAAACCGTGCTGCGCACCGTATCGATGCCGGCGTTGGACGACTCGCTGACCCGGTCGCCGCGGTTGTCGACGAAATAGAGGTCGTTGCCGGCGCCGCCGCTCATGAAGTCGGCGCCGAGACCGCCGTTGAGGAGATCGTTGCCGGTGCCGCCGCCCAGGGAATCGTTGCCTGCCTCGCCGAACAGCGCGTCGCGGCCGGTGCCGCCGATGAGGATGTCGTTGCCGCGCCGGCCGAACAGGCGGTCATTGCCGGCCAGGCCGTTGATGATGTCGTTGCCGTTGGTGCCGATCAGCGTGTTGTTGCCATTGGTGCCGTTGATGGTGGCCATCGTGAGCCCCCCGAGAACCCGCGCGGCGCGCGCCGCCGCTGCGTCATCCCGCTTCCGGCGTATGCGGGCGACCGGCGCCCGCCCGGTTATTTTCTCGAATGCCCGATGCTCAAACCGCGCCGCCAGTATTCGGCGAGCGATTACTTGGGCAAGCCTACACCCGTCCGCTGAAACGTCAACGTTCCATGCGGAGATCCCGCAGCGCGCCGATAGCCTTCCGCTTCGGCAACGCACTGGACAAACATCCGCTGAGCCCGGAGAGTGCCGACACTTCGTACGCGTCCGGTCCCATGCGGTCCTTCCACGCCTTTGCCGTCGCGATCCTGTCGCTGCTGCCGATGCGGCCCGCCTGGGCGCAAGCGGGCGCCGGCGAGACGGCGACGGACATTCCCTGGTCCCGATATCTCGACTATCTGCTGAACGCCTTCAGCGGGCTCAGGGCCACCGACATCGCCATTGCCGTGTGCGCCCTGGCGATCGCCTGGTACACGGCGCGGCTGTCGCGCTATACCGATCGCATGTGGCGGGTGGCCGCCAACCAGGCGCGCGAAATCAAGGAAGCGATCGAGATCGGCAAGCGTAACGCCGAAGCCGCCGAGGAACACGCCCGCGCCACCCGCGACTCGATCCAGGTCGCAGCCGAGGCCGCCAGCGCGACGCGCGAAGCGGCCCGGGTGATCTGGGAAACCGCCGGCGTCGTGACGCGCGACAGCGCCGAGCGGCAGCTCAGGGCCTACGTGTTCATCACGAGCGGCGTGGTCGCCCTTGCCAATGGCGACGCCGGCGTCATCGTCACCGTCGATTTCGAGAACTCGGGACAGACGCCCGGCCACGACTTCACGACCTGGGCCCGCGTCCAGGTCGCCGACGCGCACGCGGAACCGTTCGGCCCGCCACCCCTGACCGAGCAAAGGCCCGGGCCGACGGTGGTGCCGCCGCGCGGCCGCGTCCAGGTCAGCGGCTCGCATCCGCTGACCTCCGACGAGCTCCAGGCGATCAGAGGCCGCAGCAAGGCCGTGTTCGTGTGGGGCGGCTGCGATTACAAGGACGCGTTCGGGAACCCGCGCCAGTTCATCTTCCGGAGCGCCGTGAACGGGCCGGAAATGACCGGAAGCAGCGGCGGGCAGGCGTGGCGCGGCTGGACCCTGCGGCCGCACAAGGCCGGCTACGAGAGCAGCTGAGGAGGATATTCGCATCTGCTGCGCCGAATCGAGCGGCCGAGCGTTCCCCCCTTATGGCGAAGTCGCCCCGAAACCCGATACCGAAGCGCCTCGACGCATCCGAGGTGGCGCGGGCGTTGGCCGAACTTGGGCAGCGCACCGCCCTTGCCGGCGGAACCCCCTACAGCGCGCGCGCCTACGAGCGGGCGGCGCAGAGTCTGGCCGCCCTGACCACGCCGCTTGCGGACGTGATCGCCAGGGGAGAGCTGCGCGACATCCCCGGCGTCGGACCGGCAATCGCGGAGACGATTCGCCAGCTGCACGAGACGGGCACGCATGCACGGCTCGAGGCCCTGCGCGGCGCGGTCCCGGCCGGCGTGCTCGAGATGCTGCGGATTCCCGGCCTGAGGCCCGACAAGATCCTGCGCCTGCACCAGGATCTCGGCATCACCGGCGTCGCCGAACTGGAGGAGGCGTGTCGGACCGGCCGGCTGCAGGACCGCAAAGGTTTCGGGCCGGCCCTGCAGGCGCGCATCCTGCAGGGCCTCGAAACCCTGCGCCGCGGGCACGGGCAGCGGCTGATCCACCGAGCGGCCCAGATCCTCAAGACGGCGCAGAAAAACCTGGCGCGCTCGCATCCCGAGCTGCGCCGCATCGTGGCCGCGGGAGACTTGCGCCGCGGCTGCGAGCTCGTGGGCGACCTGACGCTTGTCGCCGAGGGCGCGCAGGGGACGGGCATCGAGACGGTGCAGCTGAGCGACGAAATCGCCCTCGCGGTCGCCGAGCCGTCCCGTTACGGGCTGGCGCTCCTGTTCGCCACTGGCTCGGCCGAGCATCTGCGGCAGTTGCAGGCGCTCGCAGGCGAGCGCGGCTACGACCTCGCGCCGGCGGCGCTGCGGCGCGGCAAGCGCATGCTGGCCTGCCCGGACGAGCAAGACATCTACGCGGCCCTCGGCCTGCCGCTGATCGCGCCGGAGCTGCGCGAGGGTCGAGGCGAGATCGAGCGTGCCGCCGCAGGCGGGCTGCCGCGACTGGTGGAGCAGGCCGACCTCGCCGGCCTCCTGCATTGCCACACCGATGCGTCGGACGGCGCCCACGACCTCAAGACCATGGCGGATGCGACGCGCAAGCGCGGCTACATGTATTTCGGGGTCGCCGACCACTCCAGGAGCGCAGCTTACGCCGGCGGGTTGTCGCTCGAAGACATCGCCGCCCAGCATGCGCGCGTCGACGCGCTGAACCGCGGCTATCGCGGCAGCTTCCGCATCTTCAAAGGCATCGAATCCGACATCCTGCGCGACGGCTCGCTGGATTACGAGGACGAGGTTCTCGGCGCCTTCGATTTCGTGGTGGCCAGCGTGCACAGCCAGTTCAAACTTGCCGAAGCGGCGCAGACGGACCGCATCATCCGGGCCGTGAGCAACCCGCATACGACGATCCTGGGCCACATGACGGGGCGCATGCTGCTGCGTCGGCCCGGCTATGAGGTCGACGTCGAGGCGGTCCTGAAGGCCTGCGCCGAATGCGGCGTCGCGGTCGAGATCAACGGCAATCCCAACCGGCTCGACATCGACTGGAGGTGGCACCAGCGCGCGCTCGAGCTCGGCTGCATGCTCAGCATCAATCCCGATGCGCATTCGACGGCGGAACTCGACCTTGCCGCATGGGGCGTGGTGATGGCGCGCAAGGGCGGCGTGCCAAAAGAGCGGGTGCTCAATTGTCTCGATCGCGAGGCGCTGCATGCGCATTTCGACACACGGAAGCGGTCGCGCGGACGGGGTTCGCAAAGGGCGCGGGTCCGCCGCAGCGGTAAGCGGCCCGGCTCGCGCGCAAAGGGCTGATAAATCACAAACTATATGTGTTGAATCGGGAACCATTGCCGGCGAGCGTCGTTGGGAATCGACAGCAATTCAGGAGTATCTCATGAGACATACCGTTCTTGCCGCGGGCGCGGCTCTCGCGCTGATGGCCGGCCCCGCGCTTGCGCAGTCGAGCGGCGGCGTGGCCGCCGGTGCGACCACCGGTGCGGTCGGCGGCGCCATCGTCGGCGGGCCGGTCGGCGCCGTCGTCGGCGCCGGGGTGGGCGCGATCGCCGGCGGGCTTGCCGAAGAGTCGCGTCCCCGCTTCCGCCAATATGTCGTGACGCAGGGCGTTCCGTCGTACCGGGTCCAGGAAGAGGTGCGCGTCGGCGCCGTCCTTCCGTCGAGCGGCGTGACCTATTACGAGGTTCCGGCCGAGTACAACGTGCGCAACTATCGCTACACCCGCGTCAACGACCGCGTCGTGCTCGTCGACCCGGGCAGCCGCCGCGTCGTGCAGGTGATCGAATAATATTCACCGAGCAGACGCTCGGCGTTACAGGGCGGGACCGCGCAAGCGGTTCCGCCCTGATGCTTTTGGCCGCGCGCAGGGTTCAGCGCGCGGCGGTGACGGGGATGCCGGCCTGGAGCGACGTGGCGCGCTCGTACCACTTGCGCGCCGTGTCGGCATCGCCCTGCGGCCCGATCAGCGGCAAGTCCGACAGCACCACGGGATCGTAGCTGCGCGCCATGGCGAGCGCGCCGCGCGCGTCGCCAGCCCGGACGACGCGCTCGAAATAGAGGCGCGCCGTGGCGAGTTCGCCAGCCCTCAGCTTCTGCTCGCCCCGCGCGAGATGCTCGACGATCGCATCCGGCGAAAGCGACAATGCCCCTGGCGCACGTGCCCCCGAGGGCTGCGGCGTTGCCCCTTGCGCAGCTGCGGCGTCAGCGCCCCCCGCGGCGCCCGTCCCGGCAGGCATCGATGGCGAGCGAACGGCGGCGAAATCAGGAGCCGCCCGGACCCCATGATGCGGCTGCGCCGGGGCGGCGGACGCCGCCGGCGCCGGCGCGACACGCACGAATGGTGCCGCCGTCCGCTCGGGACGCGCCACGGACCCGCTCGCGCTCACGCTGCCGGTAATTTCCGGATTGAGGTCGAACTCGCGTTGAGCCACCACAGGAACCGGCTTGGCCGGCCGCTTCGGGTCGTCCAAGCCGACAAGGACGAGGGCCGCGAGCGTCGCCGCCGCGGGGAGCATCAAGATGAGGCTCGTCCATGAGAGCCGGCGCGAGAGCCTTCGGGCCAGTCGCCACGGCCGCAGCCGCGGCGGATTGGGCCGGGCATCCTGGCGCGGCTGCAGGTCGCCGGGTCCGGACATCACCGGCTCTCCGTGGCATGCGTCGAGGCCGCGCCCGCGCTCGCCTGCTCGCTGATCTTCAAGCGCGTCGCGACCCATTGCTGGGCCGCCTTGAAACGGGTGAGGTTCTCGACCTGGGCAGCGAGGTTCGTCTCCTGCCATTTCGGATGGCGTCCGATCCCGGCGAGGGAGCCGATACGATCGAAGAAACGCGCGGCGAAGGCAACAAGCTCCTTGTTGCGCGGTGCCGTCTCGCGCCAGCGCGGCGCGACGAGGATGGCGTCGAGGGCCACCGTCTCGATCCGTGCCCCATCCCGCACGAGACCGGGATAATCGGCGCCGCTGAGCGAGGCAGGGTGGAATGTCGGATCGGCCAGGTCATAGGCGAGCGGAAGCAGATGTGCGTCGGCGGAACTCAATTGCGTCAAGGGGGCGAACGGCTTCGGCGCCAGGACGAACACGGCGGCGACGCGGCGCTGCCGTAGGGCTTTCAACGCGTCGGCAAGCGTGCCGCCGACCGGCGCGACCGTCACGCCGCGACGCTCCAGGAAGGTGCGCGCGGCAACCTCGCTGTCGCTGTCGCGAGGGCCCAGATAAACCGGCTTGCCCTGGAGTTCGTCGAGCCGCCGCACGCCGGGTGCGGCGACGGCGTGGAGCTCTTCCGTGAACAGCTTGCTGACGTAAACGAGCTTGTCGGCGACGGCGGAGCCGCGCGCCAGCGTCAGGCTTGAGGCGATGGCGAGATCGGCGCCGGCCGGAAGCGCATGCTTGAGCGGCAAAGCCTTCGCGGCCGCGGTGCGCAGAAGGATCTCGGGAGACAAGACCGCCGTCAGATCCGCCGCGATGGCGGCATGGGCATCGTCCGGTCCCGTGGCCAGGACGATCTCGCTCGCTTTGCGGGGCCCGGAGGCGGCCCGGTCGCGGGACACCGACGATGTCTGTTCGACATCGTCGGTCGGAAGCGGGCGCTTACGCGCCTTGGCGGGGGCGTGCTCCTGGGCCGCGGCGCCGTGCTTCCGCCGATTGCCCTCCGTGACGCGCTTACGCGGCGGGTCTGCCGCCTCGGCCGTTTCGGGCTGCCCCTGGACGGGTGCTTGCGGCGGGGTTGGCGCCACCCATTGCCCCGAAAAGAACCGGCACAGGCTGCCACAGGCGCCCTCGCTCCCGGGCGCTGTCTGGGCGACAGCAGGAAGTCCGGCGGCGCCCAGCATGGCCGTCGCGATCAGCAAGCCGGAGCCCGCTCTCATACCATCACCCCAAGAATCCCTCTGGGCAGCGCCTACGGCGCGGCCGCGAGGGACGCTTAGGGTCGAATCGCGTCGAGAATCTGTCGATGTGACGACAGGGTTTTGGCAGCTACGCCGTCCCGGCGACCCCCTTGGGGCCGGCAGCAGATGCTTTTCCGGCCTTGACGGCGTCCAGCTCGGCCCGCATTTGCGTCAGAAGCATGCGCATCAGCGCGGCCTCGGCCTCGAGCTGCTGCAGCCTGACCGCCACGTCCTGCGGTGCGGCGGGCGACGCGACCGGCGCACCGGCCGGTGTCGGCCCCGCGCTTTCGATCGCGTCGAAGGCGACCCCGATCTCCTCCCCGCGCCGCCACTGGATATGCGCCTTGCAGGTCTCTTCCCGATGCGGCAGGTACAGGTCGAAGCGGTCGGGCAGCGTCACGCTACTGGAGAATTCCAGGCGTGCGCCCGTCGCCGAGATGTCCCGGATCAGGCACTCAAGGTTCGTCTGGCCGCCATTGTAAATGACGCGCCCCTTGAGAAAGCTGCGCTGCCGGGTGGCAATGCGTTTGTTGTCGTCCATGATCCCACTCCACTTTGGGAGTGGATCCGTTCTACACGGCGCATTTTAAGAAAAGCTGACCGAAACCGCAGACTCTCGCCGGACAGTGGCCAGGGCCACGCTCGCCGCCCCCTATCCGCTGGCATTCGCTACCGAACGGTTAAGGCGATGGCCGACCCTTAACCTGTCATGAACGGCCGCGCTTCTTGCGGCGCAGGGAAACCTTGCGGCGCTGCGACTTGCCCGCCTTGACCGTCCCGGTGCGCTCGGAGACCTGTTCGCGGGTCGACGCCATCCTCTGCTCGAGGGCGGCGAGCTCGGTCCTGGCGGTCGCAATGGCGGCCTGGGTCGAGGTGAACTCCGCTTTCTTGGTCACGAGGGCGGCCTGGG